>DASUPQ010000635.1 GCA_036280995.1 Actinomycetota bacterium
GGCGCCGAGGAGGATGCCGGCGAGAGCGAGGCGGGGTGGGTCGGGGGAGGTGCGGCGGCGTTCGACCAGCTGGATGGCGCCGAGGACGAGGACGGCGGTGCTGAAGAGGTGGAAGATGCCGTCGGAGACGAGGCCGACGGTGGCGGTCGAGCGGTCGTAGAAGTGGTGCCAGCCGAGGAGCTGGTGGAGGATCACCTCGTCGAGGGTGCCGGCGATGCCGACGCCGACCAGGACGCCGGGCCAGAACAGGGACGGCCCGTTCCTCCGTCCGGCTGCCATGCCCACCACCTCCTCCCCGTCGAGGGGCGGGTCCCACGGCATCCCGGGGCGCAAACCGGGCGTCAGCGGCGGATGGCGAGGCGGTTGATGGGAACGGCCGGGCCGCGCAGTGCCGCCTGGGCGGAGAGGAAGGCGGCCTCAAGGGTCAGGAGGGGGGCGGCGCCGATGGCCAGACGGCGGTCGGCCTCCTCCAGGGCGCCGGCGGCGCGGAGGGCGCTGGCCGGGTCGGTCCTGGCGGCCAGGCGCCCGAACGAACCGGCCTTGTCCGGGTGCACCAGGGGCGCCTCCCCGGGCGACCCCGACCCCGGCTCTCCCCCGCCGCTGAGCAGGACGATGTCCCGGTAGGCCCCGAGGAGGTCGGCGACGGCGTCGCGGATGGCGTCGAACCGGACCCGGCGGAGCTCGCGGCGGTGTCGGGTCTCGAGCCGTTTCCGCAACGCGCCGGTGCCGCGGCCGGTGCCGAAGGCCTCCTCCAGCTCGGCCAGCTCGCGTTCCTGGCGGAGGCGGGCGGCGGCGGCGACCTCGTCGGCGATCGCGACCACGGTGGCGGCGGCGGCCAGGGCGTCGGAGGGCTGGCCGCCGGCGAGGCGCTCGGTGAGGTCGAGGACGGTGGCGCGGCGGGTGCGGGCGGCCTCGTCGGTGAGGAGGGCCCTGGCCCGGGCCAGGCGGCCGTGGCTGGCCGCGGCGGCCCAGGTGGTCTGGGCGGGGTCGAGCTGGAGGCCGTCGCCGAGGGCGGCGGTCAGCTCGGCCAGCGACAGGCTCACGAACGGCAGGGTGCGGGCCCGGGAGGGGACGGTGCCGACCAGGGCCTCGGCGCTGCGGGCGACCAGGACGAAGACCACGTCCACGGGGGGTTCCTCGAGAACCTTGAGGAGGGCGTTGGCGGCGGCCTCGGTGAGCCGGTCCGCCTCGTCGAGGATGAACACGGCCACCGCGGCCTCGTGGTGGGTGCGGGAGGCCTCCTCGCGGACGGCCCGGACGTCCTCGACCAGGAGGTTGTCGCCCTCGGGGACGATCAGGTGGACGTCGGGGTGGACGCCGCGGAGGATGCGGCGGCAGGTGTCGCAGGTACCGTCGCCCCCGGCCGGGCAGTTCAGGGCGGCGGCGAACACCCTGGCCGTGTGGAGCTTGCCGATCCCCGGGGGGCCGGTGAACAGCCAGGCGTGGGTGACCCGGTCGCCGGCCACCGCCTCCTTGAGCATGGCCACGGCCTCGTCGTGCCCGACGACCAGGTCCCAGATCGAGGGGTCGCTCATGACAGCAGCCCGAGGACGGCGGCCCGGACCTGGTCGGCGACCTCGGCCACCGGGGCGGCGGCGTCGACCACGGCGAACCGTCCGGGCTCGGCGGCGGCCAGGTCGCGGAAGGCGTCCCGGACCCGGCGGTGGAAGCCGAGGTCCTGGGCCTCGATCCGGTCGGGGTCGCGGGGTCGGCGGGCCAGGCCGGCGGCCGGGTCGAGGTCGAGCAGCACCACCAGGTCGGGCAGGAGCCCGCCGGTGGCGAACCGGTTGATCTGCTCGACCGGGCCCCGGCCGAGCCCGCGGGCGCCCCCCTGGTAGGCCAGGGACGAGTCCAGGTAGCGGTCGCAGAGGACGACCGCGCCCCGCTCCAGGGCCGGGCGGATCACGGCCTCGACCAGCTCGGCCCGGGCGGCGGCGAACAGCAGCGCCTCGGCCCGCGGGTGGAGCTCGACCGCGGGGTCCAGGACCAGCGCCCGGACCCGCTCCCCGGCCGGGGTGCCGCCCGGCTCGCGGGTCACCACCACCTCGCGGCCCCGCTCCTCCAGGAGCCGCCGGAGCAGCTCCAGCTGGGTCGACTTGCCGGACCCCTCGACGCCCTCGAAGGCGATCAGGCGGCCCGGGTCACCCATCGGAGGACCCGGCTCAGACGCTGACCAGCTCGGACACGCGGACCTGGGTGCCGCACTTGGCGCAGGTGGCGGTGTCCGGGTCCTTGTCGGGGGCGAGCAGGCTGCCGCAGGTCGGGCAGGGCTGGGACAGCGGCGCCTGCCAGAGGGCGAAGTCGCAGTCGGGGTAGCGGTTGCAGCTGTAGAAGGTCTTGCCGCGCTTGGTCCGCTTGGAGACGACCTCGCCCTGGCCGCACTTGGGGCAGGTCCCGAACGACTGCTCGCCCAGGTTCTTGATGCCCCGGCACTTGGGGTAGTCGGAGCAGCCGAGGAACGGCCCGAAACGGCCGCTGCGCTTGATCATCGGCTTGCCGCACTTGGGGCAGGGCACGTCGGTCAGCTCGGGCTCGGCCTGCTCGGCCGCCTGCTCGGCCGACTGGTTGGCGTTGCGCCGGTACTTGCAGTCCGGGTAGCGGCTGCAGGACAGGAACCAGCCGTACCGGCCCCACTTGCGGACCAGCTTGGCCCCGGTCTCCTCGCCGCAGGTGGGGCAGAGCTCGTCGGTCGCCTCCTCGGGCCGCGACACCTTCTCCTGGCGCTCGGCGATGGTGCCCTCGACCTCCTCGAAGAAGGTCTTGACGATCGGCTCCCACGGCTTGGCCCCGCTGGCGATGCGGTCCAGGTCCTCCTCCATCTCGGCCGTGAAGCCGAGGTCGATGACCTTGGGGAACACGTCGGCGAGGAGGTCGGTGACGACGATGCCGACGTCCTCGGGATGGAACCGCTTGCGGTCCAGCCGCACGTACTTGCGGTCCATCAGCGTCGAGATGGTCGGCGAGTAGGTCGAGGGCCGGCCGATGCCGTGCTCCTCGAGGGCCTTGACCAGGCTGGCCTCGGTGTAGCGGGGCGGCGGCTCGGTGAAGTGCTGCTCGGGGGTGAGCTCGACCAGCCGCAGCACCTGCCCCACGGTCAGCTCGGGCAGGGTGCCGGCCTCCTCCTCGACGTCGTCGTCGCGGCCCTCCAGGTACACCCGCACGAACCCGTCGAAGCGCAGCACCGACCCGGTCGCCCGGAAGATCAGGTCCCCGGCCTTGATGTCCACGCTGGTCTGGTCGTAGACGGCCTGGGCCATCTGGGAGGCCACGGCCCGCTTCCAGATCAGCTCGTACAGCCGCCGCTGGGCCGGGTCGAGGTGGGCGGCGACCGACTCGGGGGTGCGGGCCACGGCGGTCGGGCGGATCCCCTCGTGGGCCTCCTGGGCCTGCTTGGCCCTGGCCTTGTACTGGGTGCGCTTGACGTAGTTGGGCCCGTAGCGCTCGGCGACCAGGCTGGCGATGTCGTCCTGGGCGGCCTGGGACAGGGCCGGCGAGTCGGTGCGCATGTAGGTGATGAGCCCGACCGAGCCCTCGCCGGGCAGCTCGATCCCCTCGTAGAGCTGCTGGGCCACGGCCATGGTCCGCTTGGAGGAGAAGCCCAGCTTGCGGGAGGCCTCCTGCTGCAGGGTGGAGGTGATGAACGGGGGCGCGGCGCTGCGCTTGCGCTCGCTCTTGTCGACCCGCTCGACCGTCCAGGTGGCGGCCCGGGCCGTCTCGGCGGCGGCGGTGGCCGAGCCCTCGTCGCCGAGGACGAACTTCTGCTTCTCGCCCACGGGGTAGCGGGCGTGGACCGCCTCGTCGGCCTCGGTGGCCAGGTCGGCCTCGAGGCTCCAGTACTCGCGGGCCTGGAAGGCGTCGATCTCGCGCTCGCGGTCGACGATCATCTTGAGGGCGGCCGACTGGACCCGGCCGGCGGACAGGCCGGCCCGGACCTTGCGCCACAGCACCGGCGACAGCTTGTAGCCGACGATCCGGTCGACCACCCGGCGGGCCTGCTGGGCGTCGACCAGGCGGTCGTCGATGTCGCGGGGGTCGGCGAAGGCCCGCCGGACCGCGTCGGCGGTGATCTCGGTGAAGGTGACCCGGCGGGTGGAGCCGGCGGCCAGCTTGGCCGCCTCGGCGATGTGCCAGGCGATCGCCTCGCCCTCGCGGTCGGGGTCGGTGGCGAGGAACACCTGGTCGGCCGCCTTGGCGGCCTTGCGGATGCTGGAGACGACCTTCTTGCCCTTCTGGGTCACCTCGTAGGTGACGGAGACGCCGCCGTCGATGTCCACGGCAAAGTCCGACTTGGGCAGGTCACGGACGTGGCCCATGGAGGCGACCACGTCGTAGTCCTTGCCCAGGTACTTGCCGATGGTCTTCGCCTTGGCCGGCGACTCGACCACGACCAGGTTGCGTGCCAATGGAAATCCTTCGTTCGTCGTAAGGGGATCGGGCGGATCGGCGTAGTGTTGCCGACCGGCCGCCTGTTCTGTCAAGGCCAGAGCGGCTTCCCGTATTCCCGACGACCCTACACCCCACCACCCACAGCCCTGCTCAGGTTGACGATCGCTGGGTCTCCGGATGGTGCTCGGGCTGGTTCGGGAGCGGGGGCTCGTCCGCGGGGGTGGCCAGGGCGACCCCGCCGAGGCGGTTGGAGCGCCACAGGGCCCAGGCGAGCACGGCGACGGCCGCCGCCGCGACCGAGAACCGCGCCAGCTCGTTGTCGGCCAGGGCGACCACGGTGGGGGCGATCAGCACCGCGACCAGGTTCATCACCTTGATGAGCGGGTTCAGGGCCGGGCCGGCGGTGTCCTTGAAGGGGTCGCCGACGGTGTCGCCGATCACGGTCGCCTTGTGGGGCTCGGAGTTCTTGCCGCCGTGGTGGCCGTCCTCCACGAACTTCTTGGCGTTGTCCCAGGCGCCGCCCGAGATCGACAGCATGACCGCCAGGAGCTGCCCGGTGAGGATCGCCCCGGCCAGGTAGGCGCCGAGCGCGGCCGACTCGAACAGGAACCCGGTGGCGATCGGGGCCAGCACGGCCAGCAGCCCCGGGGTGAGCAGCTCGCGCAGCGAGTCGCGGGTGCAGATGTCGACCACGGCGCCGTAGTTGGGCCGCTCGGTGTAGTCCATGATCCCGGGGTGGTCCTTGAACTGCTGGCGGACCTCGAACACCACCCGGCCGGCGGCCCGGCCGACGGCCCGGATGGCCTGGGCGGAGAACATGAACGCCACCGAGCCGCCGATCAGCAGGCCGACCAGCACGCTCGGCTGCTCGATCGGGATGTCGACCTCCTCGAGGGGCAATCCGGCCTCCAGCAGGGCCCGCCGGAACGACCCGAACAGGCTGGTCGCGGCCAGGACGGCGGTGGCGATGGCGACGCCCTTGGTGATCGCCTTGGTGGTGTTGCCGACCGCGTCCAAGGAGGTCAGCACCGAGGCTCCGCGCTCGCCGACGCCGCCGGACATCTCGGCGATGCCCTGGGCGTTGTCGCTGATCGGCCCGAAGGTGTCCATCGACACCACCACGCCCACGGTGGTGAGCATGCCCATCCCGGCCAGCGAGATCATGTAGAGCTGGAAGTCGAGGCCCTCGCCGCTGCCGATGAGCACGGCCCCGACGATGGCGCCGACGATGGCCAGGATGGCGTAGACCGACGACTCCAGGCCGGACGCGAAGCCGGACAGGATGGTGGTGGCCGGCCCGGTCTCCGAGGCCTCGGCGATCTCCCGCACCGGCTTGTACTGGGTCCCGGTGTAATAGGAGGTCATGAGCTGGATCACGGTGGACAGGGCGAGCCCGAGGGCGACCGCGGCCACCGGCCGCCAGTCCTCCACGTAGACGATCGAGGCGATCCCGACCAGCACCAGCGAGATGGCCGCCGCGGCGAAGAACCCCCGGTTGATGGTGCGCATGCCGCTCTCGGTCTCCGAGCGCGGCCGGACCAGGTAGATGCCGGCGATCGACGAGACGATCCCGATGGCCTGCACGACCAGGGGGAACAGCAGGCCCACGGCCGGGCGGTCGGGGAAGGCGGCCAGGCCGAGCACGATCGCCGCGACCAGCGTCACCTCGAAGGACTCGAACAGGTCGGCGGCCATGCCGGCGCAGTCGCCGACGTTGTCGCCGACGTTGTCGGCGATGGTGGCCGCGTTGCGGGGGTCGTCCTCGGGGATCGACTGCTCGACCTTGCCGACCAGGTCGGCGCCCACGTCGGCGGCCTTGGTGAAGATGCCCCCGCCGACCCGCATGAACATGGCCAGCAGGGCCGCCCCGAAGCCGAAGCCGAACAGCACGCTGGCGGCGTCGCCCCGGTAGACGAGGACCACCCCGGCGGCGCCGAGCAGCCCCAGGCCGACCACGAACATGCCGGCCACCCCGCCGGCCCGGAAGGCGATCGGCATGGCCTTGAGGAGCCCGCCCTGGTCGGCCGCGGCCGCGACCCGCACGTTGGCCCGCACGGCCAGTTGCATGCCGGTGTAGCCGGCCAGGGCCGAGAAGACGGCCCCGACCAGGAAGGCGACCGACCGGCCGATCCGGACCGAGCCGGAGTCGGCCTCCAGCAGCAGCAGGAGGAGGAACAGCAGGACGACGAAGACGGCCAGGGTGCGGAACTGCCGGTTCAGGTAGGCGCGGCTGCCCTCCTGGATGGCCCGGGCGATCTCGCGCATCTTGTCGGTGCCCTGGTCGGCGGCCAGGACCTGCCGGACCAGGACGAACGCGACCAGCAGGGCGACGATGCAGACCGCCATGATGGCGAACAGGGCCAGGTTCTCCCCGGAGCCGAACTCGACCTCGGCGCTTGCCTCCTGCGCCAGCAGCCGTACTGGGCTCATCAGACCTCCTCGACGCCCCAGCGCTGGGGCGTTGGATCAAGCCCGGTGTCCAGGCCGAGGCCCTGGACGGTTCGAGCGGAAAGAGTCGAGCGCGGGCCCCGGCCCGGCGTCGTCCCGGATACCTGCCCAGGGAACCGGCCGTCCCGCGAGCCCGCGAGGATTGGGCGGATCATAGCCACGGGCCGGAGAACCGGGCAACCCATGAAAGGTGGCCGACGCCTCAGGTGAGGGGCGGCGGTAGGTCGTCGGGGCCCAGGCCGCCCGGCCCGCGCCGGAGCCAGAAGGTGGTGCGGGTGCCGCCGTCCTCCAGGGTCGAGGTCTTGAGGTCGTCGACCAGGGCGCCGACCAGGGCGAGGCCGAGCTCCCGGTCGTCGACCTCGCCGTCGGCGGAGTGGCCGGCACCCGCCGGGTGCGCCGGGGCCCGGTCGCGGACCTCGATCCCGAAGCGGTCGGCCCCCTCGACCAGGTCGACCTCGATCGGGTCGGGGCGGCCGGCCTTGTTCAGGTCGCCGACCGCGACCGCGCAGGTCTCGGACACGGCCACCTTGAGGTCCTCGATGCCCTCCTCGCCCAGCCCGGCCTTGCGGGCGACGATGCCGACGACCAGGCGGACGGTGCCCAGCAGCCGCGGCTCCGGCGGGAAGGCCAGGCGGACGGTGGCCGGCAGCCCGCCGGCGTCGACATCCACGTCCGGACGCTATTCGGCCGGGGCCGAGATGGCGTCGCCGACCGAGCTGTGGATGGGGAAGACCTTGGTCAGTCCGGTGATCCGGAAGATCTTGAGGATCTTCTCCTGGGTGCAGACCAGCTGCAGCGAGCCGTCGTGGTTGCGGACCCGCTTCAGCCCACCGACCAGCACCCCGAGCCCGGTCGAGTCCAGGAAGTCGACCTTCTCCAGGTCGACGACGATGTGGTAGGACCCGTCGCTGACCAGCTCGATGAGCTGCTCTCGCAGCTTTGGCGCGGTGTAGACGTCGATCTCGCCGGCCACCTCGAGCACCGAGTGGTCGCCATCCTTGCGCACGTTGAGGTCGAGATCCATCCTCTCTCCAGTCTCGCGGGCTGAGGACGTGCAACGATAGGCCGCCTGGGCGTCTCAGGGCAACGTCAGGGGGGTTTGGTAGCCTACGCGGCGCCTTGCAAACCTCTCCGAACAGGTGATCGTGGCTGTTCACAGGAACCCCAGGCTGCGCATGATCGGGTCCGCCGGCGTGCTCGCGGCCGTCCTGGCCGTCGCCGGCTGCACCTCGGGCGACCGGTCCGAGCAGGCCGGGCAGGCCCCCGGCTCCACCGCCAACCCGGCCGCCCCGGCCCGGCCGCTCCAGGTCAAGCTGGTCGCCACGGCCAGGGTTCCCCCAGGCGGCCCGAGCGCCAAGCGCGCGGCCAAGCAGGCCGCCCCGGGGCTGGAGCGGTTCCTCGACCGCTACCTGACCGCCGCCTACGTCGACGCGGCCGGCGGCGAGGCCGGCTGGGACGAGCTGCTCGGGCTGTTCGACAAGCCGGTCAGGGCGTCGGCCCGCAAGCAGCTCGACGCCCTGTCCCTGGGCGCGGCCGCGGCCAAGGTGAGCGCCGTCCGGCCGGGCCGGGCGAGCGCCCGGGCGGTGGTCCTGTACGGCGACCGGCGGCCCGCGGCCGCCACCGTCCGGCTCGCCTTCGACGGCACCGCCGACACCGCCCAGGGCAGCGGGCAGGTCCACCTCCGCTCGGTGCTGCAGCTGCTGGCCACCGGCGAGGGCTGGCGGATCGCCGACTTCGACAGCCGCACGGGGCCGCTCAAGTGACGGTCACGCGGCGCAGAGGCCTGACCTGGGTCACCGTCCTCGGGCTGGTGGCGGCCCTGGCCGCCGGCCTGGTCGTGGCCACCTCGCCCCGGAAGGCGGCCACCGCCCAGGACGGGCCGGCGATCACGGTCCAGCGGGCCCATGAGGGCTCGGCCACGCCTGCCCTCAAGCGGCGGATCGTCCTGCTGACCATCGGGTCGGACGCGGGCGCGCCCAAGTTCGGCCGCGGCGGCAGCGTCGAGGGCGGCCGGGCCGACGCCCTCCAGCTGGTCGTCGTCGACACGGCCAAGCGACGCGGGGTCGTGCTCAGCTTCCCCCGCGACAGCTACGTGCCCATCCCCGGCCACGGCCCCAACAAGATCAACGCGGCCATGGCCTTCGGCGGCCCCAAGCTGCTGGTCGCGACCTTCGAGCAGCTCACCGGCCTGACCATCGACTACTACGCGCTGACCTCGTTCGACGGGCTCACCGACATCGTCAACAAGGTCGGCGGGGTCCAGGTCAACGTCGACATGAACCTGCGCGACGCCTTCGCCGGCGCCTTCCTGAACAAGGGGAAGCAGAAGCTCAACGGCCGCCAGGCGCTCGCCTACGCCCGCGCCCGCAAGACCCTGCCCGGCGGCGACTTCGACCGCTCCCGCCACCAGGGCCAGCTCCTGGTCGGCGGCCTGGGGACCTTCCAGCGCCAGATCGCCGAGGACCCGGCCAAGATGATGACCTGGCTCGGCGTCGTCCGCGACGAGGTCAAGACCGACCTGCCGTTCCCGGAGCTGCTGCGCCTGGCCCTGCTGGCCAACAAGGTGCCCCCCGGCGGCATCAGGAACCTGCCCGTGCCGAGTGCGGCCGGCAGCGCCGGCGGGGCGTCGGTGGTCCGCCTCCAGCCCGGCGCCTACGCCCTGTTCGGCCGGCTCCGCGCCGGCAAGCTCGGCTGAGGACGGCCGCGACCGGCGATGTCCGGGCGGCGGCTACCATGACGGCGTGAATGACCCTGTCGCGCTGGTGGACGACCTCGTCGGGGACCCGGACTACCGAGGCCAGCTCGTGCACCTGGAGCGCCTGCCGGCCCGGCCGGCGCGGCTTGCGGCGCCGCCGGCCGACCTGCCCGAGGTGGTGCGCTCGCGGCTGGCCGCCCGGGGGGTGGAGGCGCTCTGGTCCCACCAGGCGGCGGCCGTCGCCCTGGCCCGGGCCGGGCGCAATGTGGTGGTGGCCACCGGCACCGCCTCCGGCAAGAGCCTCTGCTACCAGCTGCCGGTGTTCGACGCCCTGCTCGGCGACGGCCACCGCAGCGCCCTGTACCTCTCCCCCACCAAGGCCCTGGCCCGCGACCAGCTCCGCGCCATCCGGTCGTTCGCCCTGGCCGGGATCCGGGCGTCCGCCTACGACGGCGACACCCCGTCCGCCGACCGGCCGATGATCCGGCGCAGCGCCAACCTGGTGCTGACCAACCCCGACATGCTCCACCGCGGCATCCTCCCCGGGCACGAGCGCTGGGCCGCCTTCCTCGGCCGGCTCGCCTTCGTGGTCGTCGACGAGGCCCACACCCTGCGCGGGGTGTTCGGCTCGCACGTGGCCGTGATCCTGCGCCGCCTGCGCCGCCTGGCCGCCCGCTACGGGGCCAGCCCGACCTTCGTGCTCGCCTCGGCCACCCTCGGCAACCCGGCCGAGCTGGCCTCCCGGCTGGTCGGCCTGCCGGTGGAGGCGGTCACCGAGGACGGCTCCCCGCGCGGCCCGGTCGCCTTCGCCCTCTGGGAGCCGCCGCTGCTGGACGAGACCACCGGGCTGCGGCGCAGCGCCAACACCGAGTCGGCCGCCTGGCTGGCCGGGGCCGTCGAGGCCGGGGTCCGGACCCTGTGCTTCACCCGCTCGCGCAAGTCGGCCGAGCTGGTGGCCACCTTCGCCCGCGGCCGGGTCGCCCAGGTCGACCGCCGCCTGGCCGGCCGGGTCCGCGCCTACCGGGCCGGCTACCTGGCCGAGGAGCGTCGCGAGCTGGAGCAGGGCCTGGTCTCGGGCCGGCTGCTCGGGCTCGCCACCACCAACGCCCTCGAGCTGGGCATGGACGTCGGCGGGCTGGACGCGGTCGTGCTCGACGGCTACCCGGGCACGGTCGCCTCGATGTGGCAGCAGGCCGGCCGGGCCGGCCGCCAGGGCGAGCCGTCGCTGGCCGTGCTGGTCGGCAAGGACGACCCGCTCGACGCCTACCTGCTGCACCACCCCGCCGACCTGTTCGGCCGCCCCCACGAGGCCGCCCTGGTCGACCCCACCAACCCCTACGTGCTCGCCCCGCATCTGCTCTGCGCCGCCTACGAGGGCCCCCTGACCGACGCCGACCTGGAGCTGTTCGGGGGCGACAGCGCGCGGGCCCTGGCCGGCGCCCTCGAGGCCGAGGCGGCGCTGCGCCGCCGGGGCGACAAGCTGCACCCCGGCTCCGGCCGCAGCCAGGCCGACCAGGTCGACATCCGCAACGCCGGCGGCAGCCCGGTCACC
The DNA here is from genome assembly GCA_036280995.1 of Actinomycetota bacterium. Taxonomy (NCBI): domain Bacteria; kingdom Bacillati; phylum Actinomycetota; species Actinomycetota bacterium. The sequence continues at coordinate 11,082 of DASUPQ010000635.1, forward strand.
ATCGTCGCCGCCGACTCCGGCCAGGTTATCGGCACGGTCGACCGGGCGCGGGCGCCGTCGACCGTGCACCGCGGCGCCGTCTACCTCCACCAGGGCGAACACTTCAAGGTCGCCGAGCTCGACCTCGGCAACGGGGTCGCCCTGGTGACCGAGGCCAAGGGCGACGAGTACACCCAGGCCCGGAGCGACGTCGACATCGCCGTCGTCGAGCCGACCCGGCAGGTGAAGCTGCCCCGCTCCACCCTCTGGCTGGGCCGGGTCGACGTCTCCGAGCAGGTCGTCGGGTTCGAGCGCCGCCGGGTCGGCACGGGGGAGCTGCTCGGCCACGAGGAGCTCGACCTCCCCCCGGCCCGGCTGGCGACCGTCGCCTACTGGTACACGCTCTCCCCCGGCCTGCTGGACGCCGCCGCCCTCGGCCCCAGGGACGTCCCCGGCGCCGCCCACGCCGCCGAGCACGCCCAGATCGGGCTGCTGCCCCTGTTCGCCATGTGCGACCGCTGGGACATCGGCGGCCTCTCCACCGCCTGGCACCCGGACACGGGCGCGGCCACGATCTTCGTCTACGACGGCTACCCAGGCGGCGCCGGCATCGCCGAGCAGGGCCACCGCCGCGCCCTCGAGCACCTCCAGGCCACCCGCGACACCGTCCGCTCCTGCCCCTGCGAGACCGGCTGCCCCTCCTGCGTCCAGTCCCCCAAGTGCGGCAACGGCAACAACCCTCTGGACAAGGCCGGCGCGGTCCGCCTGCTGGACGAGCTCCTCGCCGACCTCGGGGCCGTTCCGTCGCCGGCCGGGCGGGTTCCCGGCGGCCGGGGTCGGGGACGGGGACGGGGTGCGGTGGTTCGCGGTGGACGGGGATGAGGGCCTCGGCGGGAAGGCGGAACCCGGCACGTGACGCCTCGGTTGCCCCGAGGCCGCGGACGGGGTTCCCGGCGGGCGGCGGTTTCCGGGGCGGGCTGTGAGCCTCTACGTCGGGGTGGCGGGGGCGTCACGGGCGGAGGCGGAGCTGCTGGACCAGGGCGAGCTCCTCGGCCGGAGGCTGGCCGAGGGGGGCGCGGTGGTGGTGTGCGGCGGCGGTCCCGGCGTCATGGAGGCGGTCTGCCGCGGGGCCAGGTCGGCCGGGGGGATCACGGTCGGCCTCCTTCCCGGCCTCGACCGCGCCGACGCCAACCGCCTCCTCAGCGTTGCCGTCCCCACCGGCATGGGCCAGGGCCGCAACCTGCTTCTGGTCCGCTCCAGCGACGCCCTGGTGGCCGTCGGCGGCGGGTTCGGGACCCTCTCCGAGATCGCCCTCGCCCTCCGCACCGGCGTCCCGGTGATCGGCCTGGCCACCTGGTCCCTGCACCTCGACGGCCAGCCGGTTCCCGCGTTCCCCGTGGCCCCCGACGCCGAGACCGCCGCCCGCTGGGCCCTGGACGCCGCCGGCCAGGTCGACCCGGCCCGCGGGTCGGGCGACGGCTGAGCTCCCGGCGCGAGCTTGCCCCGTTTGATGAGCTGAGTTACGGGGCAGCTAGAGGCTGACGATCGAACCAGTGAACTCGTGATCCTTGAGGAGGCGCCAAATGGCCGTCCTGTTCCTGTTGCTCGCCATCCTCTGCCTTGTCGTGCTGGGCGCCGCCGGGCTCGAGAACAACGACCCGTCAACGGCCACGCTCCTCGACCGGTCGTTCGGCCAGCTCAGCGAGGGCCAGCTGCTGATCGTGGCCGCCGGGCTCGGCTTCCTGGTCGCCCTGTTCCTGTTCCTCGCCTTCGGGGCCTCGAGAACCCGTCGCACCCGGCGCAAGGAGCTCAAGTCGCGCCGCCGCGACGCCGAGGGCCGGGTCGACGAGCTGGAGCGCGAGAACGCCCGCCTGCGGCAGGAGCTGTCCTCCTCCCGCGACGAGCTCGGCACGGTCGAACGCAACCGGGACGACGCCGTCGCCGAACGCGACCGCGCCGAGGCCACCGCCGACCGCGTCCGCGCCGCCGCCACCACCGACCGCGACCGCGCCGACACCGTCGCGACCCGGGATCGCACCGACGCCACCGTCCCGCCCGAACCGGCCAGCGTCCGGCGGGAGCGCCTCGACGACCGCACCGGGACCACCCCGGTTCGCGAGGAGCACACCCGTGCGGCCGACGAGCACGCCCGCGCCGCCGACGAGCACGCCCGCGCCGCCGACGAGGAGGCCCGCCGCCGCTGACGGGTACACCTCGGCCCTCGTGGGGCCGCCCGCGTTGCGGACGCGGCGAGATGACGAGGAGACCGCCGAGGATGACGCCGCCGGCCCTGACGACGAAGCGGCCGCCTCTGACGGAGAGTCGCCGACAACGAGCGGATGCCTGGGACCCGAGCCCTGACGGATTCGGGCTCCAGCCGCGGGCGTGACGTCGTTCCGGCGGAGGGACTCGAGGCATGACCCATGACCGGGAGCGGCTGCGCTCGACCTTCGACCAGGTCGCCGACCTGTACGACCGGGTGCGGCCCGGCTATCCGGCGGCCCTGTTCGACGACCTGGCCGAGCTGGCGGGGGTCGGGCCGGGTGCCCGCGTGCTGGAGATCGGCCCCGGCACCGGCCAGGCGACGGTCCCGCTGGCTGAGCGCGGCTGCCGGGTGGTGGCCGTCGAGCTCGGCGCCGGCCTGGCGGCGGTGGCCCGGCGCAACCTCGCCCGGTTCCCCGCGGTCGAGGTCGTCACGGCCGCGTTCGAGGACTGGCCGCTGCCGGCGGAGCCGTTCGACCTGGTCCTGGCCGCGACCGCGTTCCACTGGATCGACCCGGCGGTGCGGGTGGTCAAGGCCGCCGACGCGCTCCGGCCCGGTGGCGCGCTCGCCACCGTCACCACCCATCACATCGCCGGCGGCGACGAGTCGTTCTTCGCCGAGGCGCAGGCCTGCTACGAGCGCTGGGATCCCGACACCCCGCCCGGCGGCGCCCCGCTCAAGGCGGCCGCCGACATCCCCACCTCCAGTGACGAGCTCGACCGCTCACACCGGTTCGGACCCGCGAGCTTCCGCCGCCACGAGTGGGAGCAGGCGTACACGGCCACCGGCTACATCGAGGTCCTCCTGACCTACTCCGGCCACCGCGCCCTCGACCCCCGAGCCCAGGCCGGCCTGCTCGACTGCATCGCCCACCTGATCGACACCGCCCACGGCGGCCGGATCACCAAGCGGTACCTGACCGAGCTGCGGGTTGCCCGGACGATCGGGCCATGACCCTCGTCAGGCTTCGGACCGTCAGGCTCGGCGGCCCGGCCAGTTGACGAGCAGGACCCCGGCCACCACGGCCGCGAAGCCAAGCAGGAACAGGCCGGCGCGCCGCTCGCCCAGGAGCACGACGCCGAGGATGGCGGCGACGATCGGGTTCAGATTGACGTGGACCGCGACCTGGGTCGGCGTCAGCCGGGACAGCGCCCAGGTCCACAGCTGGAAGGCCGCGGCGCCGCCAAGGACGCCGAGGAACACGACCAGGCCGAACAGCCGCCCGTCCAGCCGCCCGACCGCCGGGACCAGCCCCTCGACGAAGGCCGCCGGGAGCAGCAGCGCCACCCCGATCAGCATCGCGTAGGTCGTGACCGTCGCTGGGCTGTCCACCGCGAGGACCCGCTTCGCGATCAGGCCGTACACCGCACCGAGCAGCCCGGTGAGGAGCAGCAGCCCGTCACCGAGCAGCTGCATGGCGTCGCCGCCGATCGCCGTTGCGGGTTCCGCGAAGGCGAGGCCGATGCCGAGCACCGAGAGCCCGACGCCGACCGCCTGACGGCGAGACAGGCGCTCGCCGGCGAAGCTCCCCAGCACCGCGCTCCAGATCGGCATGGTGGCGAGCATGAGCGCTCCCCGCGACGCCTCGGTGTACCGCAGCCCGACGTTGAAGGTCAGCGGGAACAGGACGAACATCACGATCCCCAGCAGCCCGAACAGACGCAGCCGCTCCCATCGGGTCCGCAGGTACCTTGGCGCGGCCACCAGCAGGATCCCCGCGAGCAGCAGGCCGCCCAGCCCGAACCGGAGGACCGCGAGGCTTGCCGGCGGGATCTCCCGGACGGCGACCCTGACGGCGATGACCGAGGCCCCGAACAGCACCGCCGCCGTCGCCGCGCTCGCGCTGGCGCGCAGGTCGGCCGGTTGCCTCGCCCTCGAGGGCGTCACGGAGCGGCTTCGCCTGGTTCCCATCGACTGCCCTCAACAGGTCGACCGCCCCAACGGTCGCTCGACCGGCCGGTGGCACCCGGCCGAGCACGGCTCGCGCGGTGGCGGTGACGGACACGATCAAGCCTCCAGGCACGAGCCGCAACCGCCGCCGGACCCTGACCACCGCCTCGACCGCCGAGCAGGCACACCCCACCAGCTCGGCCCCATTGGCCGCCGCGATCCCGGCGGCCCGAGCCCCACGCGGGTCCGGCGCCGCCCCAACGGCCCGCGGGTCCGGCGCCGCGGAGACTGCCTGTCCCTGTTGCGGAGCGAGTGCGGCCAGCGCCGCCAGGTCGGCCGCGGTCTGTGCCGCCGCCCGGGCGACGACCAGCGCTCCGACGTCCACGCCGACGAGCCCGACCATGAGGATGAACCCCGCCAGCGCCAACCCGAGGAGGGTCGCCCCTCCGCGCTCCCCTCCCGGTTGCCCAGGAGCAGTCATGGGAGGACCGGAATCGGGGGTGGACCGGGCTCGCGGGCGGCGACGGCGGTGGCGCTGACCGCCGGCGGGCGGCCGCCGAATGGCAGGCGGACCGGGAGCTCGACCGAGACCCGGACCCGGTCGGGTCCGGCGGTCGCGACGGTCACCCGGGCCGGGCGGCCGTGCGGGAGGGCGGCGCGGGCGGCCGCCGAGGCACGGGCGGCGTCGCCGCCGATCGCGGCCTCCCTGGCTCCCTCGCGGGCAGCACCTTGTGCGAGTACGTGGTCGCGCGCCAGCCCGAGGACACCGACCATGGCCAGGGTGACGGCGACCAGCAGCGGGATCGCGGCCGCCAGCTCGACCGTCGCCGACCCTCCGTCGGGTCGGAGCGGCCCGGGCGCCACGGCCGCCCGACGGCGGGACGACACCGCCGTCACCCCATCCCGAAGAGGGTTCGGACGTGATCGAGGACACCGTCGAGCAGGCCGGCGACGGCGCCGTTGCGCACCCAGGCCAGGGCGAGCGAGGCGATCGTGGCGGCGACGACCATGATCAGCGCGTACTCGGTGGTCTGGCTTCCCGACTCGGCATGGAGCTGCCGCGACGACACGGCGCGGGTCGAGCAGGGGACGGATCTGACGGTCATGGCGACTCCTTGTTGGAGATGGATCTGCCGCCGGAACCCGGGGAACGACGACAGATTCGGGGTGGGCGCAGGCTTGCGGACGGCGGGGCAACGGCGCGGAGGATCCGGGCTTGCGGAGGGCTATGGGGTGAGGGCGCGGACCGCACCGGTTACGGTCGGGACGACGGTGAGCAGGA
>DASUPQ010000636.1 GCA_036280995.1 Actinomycetota bacterium
CGGCTTGTGGGGGGCGACCTGCTTGGCATCGGCGATGAATCCGATCGCCTTGTCGGCCAGGTCCTCGGTCAGGTGGTAGCCCTGCTCGGGGGTCTTAGGCGGCTCGACCTGGTGGTTGTCGGCGACCAGGTCCGGATACCACTGGCTGGTGTCGCCACCGAGGAAGCCGTAGAAGCGGTCAAAGCCGCGCCCCAGCGGCCAGCGGTCGTACGGGCCGGCGGCTGACTCGAACTCCGAGGGCATCAGGTGCCACTTGCCGATCATGTAGGTGTTGTAGCCATGCTGGGACAGCATCTCGGACAAGAACCCGTTCTCAAACGGGATGCTGCCGTTGTAGCCGGGATAGCCAGTGGCGAGCTCGTTGATCGCCGCGGTCGCGTTGGCGTGGTGGTTGCGCCCGGTGATGATGCACGACCGCGAGGGTGAGCACAGCGCCGTGGTGTGCATGTTGGTGTACAGCAGCCCACCGGCAGCCAGCGCGTCAAGATTCGGTGTCGCGATCGGGCTGCCGTAGCAGCCCAGCTGCCCAAACCCGGTGTCATCCAACACGATAAACAGGACGTTGGGGGCATCAGCCACGGCCCGCACCGGCTGCGGCCACGCCGGGCTCGACTCGCTCGTCGTCCGCCCGATCACCCCCGGGAACGCCGCGCCCGGCTTGTACTCGTTCAACGCCATGCGACCCATCTCCCCTCGCCAAAGCCCCACGAGCCCAGATGAGCTCCCGACGCCACCAAACACTCCCGCCGCCGATCGAGCACTTCACCCCAACGGGGGTGAAATGCCAGCGCCTGGGCTCCGCACCTGCTTGAGTGCCTGCCCGGTGGGCCCGGTCCTCCCCGCCCCGGGCGGCCGGTCTCACCGGGCCAACTGCCACAGTCCGAGCCGACCATAGAGCCGAGCCAGGTGAGCCGCATCCCCCATAACAGGTGATTGCGCCATGCGCCAAGCATCGGACCACGACGTCCTAGAGGTCGCGCCCCGGGGCCGGTCAGCATCCGCGATGGCTGCTCCACAGCACCGGAGCGTGACCATGATGCTCGGCCTATCCCGTGACCTCAGTGTCCACCGTCCCCCCGGTCCAAGGGCGTGGCAGACCGCCCGACCGGGCAACAGGAAGGGGCGCACCATGACCGAGACCAGCGTCAGCTTCGCCGGTGACCTCACCGACGACCCCAGGTGCGGCACGCCGAGCGCGGCATCGCCCGGGCCATGTTTCGGGTGGTGTGCGGTCGGCGGGAGCCGGAGGCGTCGTTCTGATGCGGGACCTGGCCGACAGAGCGATCGCCTGACGACAAGGCGGCCGTACCCGGTTTGTTGACATCACCGCTGACTGGCCGTTTTGACCATAGAAACCCGATGGCATGAATCGCCGCTGGCACGGGGCGGCGCCGGCGTCGCCCCACAGAGTCGTTGTGCTAATTTTTGGTTTCTATGACGGTAGCGGACGTTCCGTTCGACCTCGTTGAGGCGAAGCTCGGCGCGCCGACGATCCGACCCGGCACCGTGGCCAAGCAGGACGTGATCGAACGGTTGCGGGCATCGCGGCTGCCCTTTGCGACCGTGATCGCGCCCGCCGGGTACGGCAAGACGACGCTGCTCGCGGAGTGGTCCGAGAGGGACCCGCGCCCCTTCGCGTGGGTCGCCCTGGACGGGCGGGATGACGATGGCGTCCTGTTCCTCCGGTACATCGCCGCCGCGATCCACCGGGTCGAGCCAGTCGCGCCCGAGGTGTTCGACGCCCTGTCCGGTCCGGGCGCATCGATCTGGTCGACCGGTGTCCCGCGCGTCGGAGGAGCGCTGGCGACGCTCGAGGGCCCGCTGGTGCTGGTGCTTGACGACCTGCACACCATCGGGAACCCGTCCTGCCTCGACGTGGTCGCCGCATTATGCGAGTACGTTCCGTCAGGATCACAGATCGTGATCGCGAGCAGGGAGACGCCAGCTCTGCCCCTGGCCCGCTGGCGGACGCGGGGATGGCTGCAGGAGATCGGCGTGGCCGACCTGCGACTCGACGAGCAGGAGGCGCAGGCGCTGTTGCGTGGCGCGGGTGTCGAACTCGACGCGGCCCAGGTGGCCGACCTAACTGAACGAACCGAAGGCTGGCCGGCTGGCTTGTACCTGGCCGCGCTGTCGCTGCAGGCCGGAGCGCCAGGTACGGCGCGCGTCGAGACGTTCACCGGCGAGGATCGGTTGGTGGCCGACTACTTCCGCTTCGAGCTGTTGTCCCGCCTGCCGGAGGCCGAGGCTCGGTTCCTCATGCATACCTCGGTGCTGGAGCGGATGTGCGGCGGGCTGTGTGATGCCGTGCTTCAGACCAGGGGGTCCGCGTCCATCCTCGAGTCGCTCGAGCGTTCCAACCGCTTCGTCGTGCCACTCGACCGTCGGGGCGAGTGGTACCGCTTCCACCACCTGTTCGGCCAGCTACTGCGAAACGAGCTCAAGCGTAGCGACCCCGAAGCAGTCGCGGAGCTCAACCGCCGCGCGATGGCCTGGTGCATGGCCAACAATCTGGCCGAGGAGGCGGTCCGTTACGGCCATGCCGCCGGCGAGACCGCCACCCTGGCCGGCCTGGTCGACCGGCTGGCCTTGCCGCTGTATTACGACGGGCGCATGGCGACCGTAGAGGAGTGGCTTAGCTGGTTCGATCACGACGAGCTGGTGCAGTACCCCGCGCTTGCGATCTTCGGGGCCTGGATTCGCGCGTTGACCGGGCGGCCGGCTGAGGCCCAACGGTGGCTTTCGCTTGCCGAGGGAGCCACCTCGACCATCCCGCTCTCGGACGGCAGCGCCACGATCGCGCCCTGGGTCGCTATCCTGCGTGCGTTCATGATGCCGGACGGTGTCGAGCGTGCGCTCGCGGACGCACATCTCGCGCTCGAGCAGTTTGCCCCGGCAAGTCCCTGGCGACCGACCGCGCTGCTTATCCGGGGTGTCGCTCATGCGCTGCTCGGCGCCACCGACCTGGCGAGGGCCGACCTGGCCGCGGCCGTCGACCTGGGCGTCATTGAGGACGCCTTCATGGCCCAGGCAGAGCTCGCGCTCCTCGCCGCGCGGCAGGGTGCCTGGGACGAGGCCGCACGGCACGCACGCCAGGCCCAGGCCCGCGTCGAGGAAACCGGTCTCGGCCACTACGCGGGGAGCGCCATCGTGCATGCGGCGGTGGCACGCGTCGCCCTCCACGAAGGACGGCAGGCCGATGCCCGCGAGACACTGTTGCGCGTCCACCGCCTGCGGCCCCTGCTCGACTACGGCGCCCCCTGGTACACCATCCAGGTCGGCCTTGAGCTCACCCGCGCCCACCTCGCACTGGGCGAGGCCGCCGCCGCCCGCACGGTCTTGACCGAAACCGAACAGGTGCTCGAGCACCGCCCACACGTCGGCTCCCTCGCCCAGGAGGTGCGGGAGCTGCGCGAACGCGTGGCGGCGACCTCCAGCCCGGTCGGCGCCTGGGCGATGAGCCTGACGGCGGCAGAGCTCCGGCTGCTTCCCTACCTCGCCACCCACCTCACGTTCCTGGAGATCAGCCAGCGACTGTACCTGTCCCAACACACGGTCAAGAGCGAGGCGACCTCGATCTACCGCAAGCTCAACGCTTCCTCACGCAGCACGGCGATCGAGCGCGCCCTCCAGGTCGGGCTCCTGGAGAGCACCATCTACCCGCCACAGGCGAATCGCCACCTCAAGGCCTGAGGCACAGCTCGAGAGACGCAACCCTCGTTATCGGCCAGCACTCATCA
>DASUPQ010000637.1 GCA_036280995.1 Actinomycetota bacterium
GCACTACCTGGTCCGGCCCGACGGTCACGTCGGCTACCGCGCCGCCGGCACCGACCTCGACGGCCTCGAGCGGTGGCTGGCCCGCTGGCTCTCCGGCACCGCCGGCCCGGAGACATGACCGGATCGACCTGCAACTCGCGGTCGGCGCGTCGCCAGGCATGCCGAATGCGCGAAATCGATGGTGGCCGGTTGCCGCGGCTGCCATGCTGCGGCCGTGCCTGCCAACCCTTTCGACGTACGGATCGCCGGGACCTACGAGGCGGGCGGCGCTGGCGCCGCCGGCGGGCGGCCGCGCCCGGGGGGTGCTGGAGGACGCCGGCGTCTACGGCATCGTGGTCCTGCCGCCCGGCGGGGCGGCCCGGTGACGGTCCGGCTGGTCACGATGCTCGCCCACCCCGACGACGACGACTCCTACCTGCTCGGGTCCGGGAGGGCGAGCAGCGGGCCTTCCCGGAGGCCATCGGGTACGGGGGCGCGCCCGCCCGCTTCCTCCGCCACCCCGACTACCACCTGCCTCGGGTGCCGTTCGAGCGGCTGGTCGGCGAGGTCGAGGCGGCGCTGATCGTGCTCGACGCCGAGTGCTTCGTCGCGGCCGCTCCCGAGGTCGCGGTCGTTGGCAGCCTCAACCTGGACCTGGTGGTCCGGGTCGCCCGGCTGCCCGGCCCCGGGGAGACGGTCTCGGGAGAGGACGTGTTCCGCAACCCCGGCGGCAAGGGGGCGAACCAGGCGGTGGCGGCGGCCCGGCTCGGGCGCCGGGTCGCGATGGTCGGCCGGGTCGGCGACGACGCCGCCGGCCGCGAGCTGCTGGCGGCGCTGGAGGCGGACGGGGTCGGCACCTCCCAGGTGCGCGCCGTCGCCGGCGTCCCCAGCGGCACGGCCTTCATCACCGTCGGCGACGACGGCGAGAACCAGATCGTGGTCAGCCCCGGCGCCAACGCCCGGCTGACCCCCGAGGACGTGGAGGAGGCCGGACCGGCCCTGCGGGCGGCGGCGGTGACGCTCCTCCAGCTGGAGGTCCCGCTGGCCGCCGTGGCCGCCGCCGCCGGCACGGCCGGGGGCAGGGTGGTGCTCAACCCGGCGCCGGTGCGCGAGCTCCCCGCCGAGCTGCTCGGCCGGGTCGACGTGCTGGTGCCGAACCGGGTCGAGCTGGCCCAGCTGGCCGGCGGGGCGGTCCCGGCGACGGTCGCGGAGGCCGTGGAGCTGGCCGGCCGGCTCCCGGCCCGGGCCGTGGTGGTCACGCTGGGGGCCGACGGTGCCCTGGTCGTGGAGGACGGCGACGCCGGCCACGTCCCCGCCGTCCCCGTCCGGGCGGTGGATACGACCGCTGCCGGCGACGCCTTCTGCGGCGGCCTGGCCGACGCGCTCGCCGCCGGCGCCGCCCTGGAGGACGCGGCCCGGCGGGCGGCGCGGGTCGCGGCCGCGGCCTGCCTCCGTCCGGGCGCCCAGGCGTCCCTGCCCACCCCGGCCGACCTGCGGGCCCTGCCCGAGGGCGCCGGCGCCTAGGAGCCGCGATGCCGCCCGTCACCCTGGCCGTCGTCGGTACCGGCAACCGCGGGACCACCCACGGCGACTGGGTGCTGGCCAACCCGGACCGGGCCCGGGTGGTCGCGGTCGCCGAGCCCCGCCAGGCCCGCCGGGTCCGCTTCGCCGCCGGCCACGGCCTCCCCGCCGGGGCGGTCTTCGCCGACTGGCAGGAGCTGGCCGGCCGTGGCCGGACGGCCGACGCCGTCCTCGTCTGCACCCAGGACGCCATGCACGTCGAGCCGGCGATCGCCTTCGCCGGGCTCGGCTACCACGTGCTCCTCGAGAAGCCGATGGCCACCACCGAGGCCGGCTGCCGGCGGATCGTCGAGGCGGCCGAGCGGGCCGGCGTGATCCTGGCCGTCTGCCACGTCCTGCGCTACACGCCCTACACGGCCCTGGTGAAGCAGGTGGTGGACGCGGGACGGCTCGGTCAGGTGCTCTCCGTCCAGCACCTGGAGCCGGTCGGGTTCCTGCACCAGGCCCACTCCTATGTCCGCGGCCCCTGGCGCCGCCAGGACGCGGCCACCTTCATGCTCATGGCCAAGTCCTGCCACGACCTCGACTGGCTGCAGTACGTCGTCGGCCGCCGCATCCGGCGGGTGGCCAGCTTCGGCGGGCTCAGCCACTTCCGGCCCGAGCACCGGCCCGCCGGCGCCGCCGACCGCTGCCTCGACTGCGTGGTCGAGCCGACCTGCCCGTACTCGGCCGTGCGCTTCTACCTCAGCCGCCTCGAGTCCGGCCCCGGCTGGCCGCTTGACGCCGTCGTCGACCGTTACACCCGGGCCGACCTTCTGGCCGCCCTGCGCCACGGCCCCTACGGGCGCTGCGTCTGGGCGTGCGACAACGACGTGGTCGATCACCAGGTCGTGGCCATGGAGTTCGACGGCGGCCCCACGGGCACGTTCACCATGACCGGCTTCAACGCCGGCGGCCACCGCCGGACCCGCCTGTTCGGCACCCGCGGCGAGCTCGACGGCGACGGCGAGACTGTCCGGGTCCATGACTTCCTCACCCAGACGACCGAGGTCCTGTCCGCCCGGCCCCCGGGGGACGCCACCGCCGGCGGCGGCCACGGCGGCGGCGACTGGGGGCTGATGGACGCCTTCGTCCGCGCCGTGGCCACCGGGGACCGCGCCCACGTCCTCACCGGCCCCCGGGAGTCGCTGGCCGCCCACCTGGCCGTGTTCGCCGCCGAACGGGCCCGTCAGGAGGGCGTGGTCGTGACCGTCGCCTGACCGTCAGCGCGGCGAGTACAGCCAGGGCTGCCTGAGGTCGAAGAACTCGGGCACGCCGGCGCTGAGGGCGTCCATCTCCTCCATCTGGGCCCGGAGCTCGGGGGGTGGCTCCTTGCGCTCGCCCTCGCGGGCCTCCTCCTCGGAGGTGAAGTAGATGGCCATGGTGTAGGCCCCGCCGTCGTGGAGGACGGCGACGCTGCCGAGGATGTCGGGACGGAAGTCGGCCCACTCGGACGAGTCCTGGGCCATCAGCTCCCGGGCGCGGTCGGGGTCGGTGCCGCGGCCCCGCATGACCTGGACGAAGCCGGCGTCGCCGGGCTCGCCGACGACGTCCACGACCACGTCGTCGCTGTCGGTGAAGCTGGCCTCGCCGCTGAACAGCCGGGCGGTCTCGGCCCACCAGCGGTCCTGCTCGGGCCGGCCGCTGTTGCGCCGGGCCGCCTCCTCGGACTCGAAGCGGGCCAGGGCGATGAAGCGGCCGTCGTCGGTCACGCCGGCGGTCGAGCCGAGCCAGCCGGTGGCGCCGGGGGCCAGCTCCCGGTCCCACCGGTCGAACGCCGCCCGGACCTGCTCCGCGTCGGCCACCTGCCCCTGGATCACCTGGACGAACACCGCGAGCCCCCTTTTGGTAGGACCTGCCGATCCGCTATGGCCTCCGTGACCATACCGCGAACCCCGGACGGCGGCGCCGCCCGGCCAGCAGGAGCAGGCCGCCGGCGACCAGCAGGCCGGTCCCGGCCGCGGCGGCCGGCCCGGTGCCGGCGCCCGTGTAGGGCAGGGACACGTCACGCTTGCAGTGGGCGGGGGCCTCGGCGTTGGTGTGCGCGGCCAGGACCAGGGTGGTGCCGTTCTTCTCGTAGAGGTCGGCCAGGAGGGCCGGATGCCGGGACAGGTCCAGGTCGATCTCACGCTCGAACTCGCCGGAGGCGTCGGCCACCACCGGCATGTCGGGGGTGACCTTCTGGCCGGTGCGGACGTCGCGGATGACCAGGGTCAGCCTGGCGTTCGGCTCCAGGCCGGCGCCGGCGACGTCGACGTGGTCGCAGACGGGGCAGTTCATCGTGAGGGTCTCGGCGCCGTATCCCGGGGCGGCCCAGAGCAGCAGGGCCGCGGCGAGGCAAAGCGCCAGCCGAAGGCGACGCATGGGTACCTCCAGGGGCGGGGCAGGCAACACCGCGCGGAGCCTAGCCAGGTCCGAGGTTCACGGCAAATCCGTCAGCCCCGCTCGAACACCGGCTTCAGGGCGAAGTAGACCTCGCGGTAGCGGCCGTAGGCCTCGCTGTAGCGCTGGTGGCGCTCGGGGTCGGGCACGTGCTCGTCGGGCTGGTAGGCGACGAAGGCGTCGACCGCCTCGGCCACGGTCGTATGGACCCCGGCGCCGACCGCGGCCAGGATGGCGGCGCCGGTGGCGGTGGTCTCGACGCTGGTCGGGACGCGGACCGGGAGGCCGGTGACGTCGGCCTTGATCTGGCGCCACAGGGGGCCCTTGGCGCCGCCGCCGACGATCGTGAGGCGGCGGACCTCCAGGCCGGCGTTGCCCATGCCCTCGAGGATGTCGCGCAGGGCATAGGCGCTGCCCTCCAGCAGCGCCCTGGTCATGTGGGCCCTGGTGTGGGCGAGGGTGAGGCCGTAGAAGACGCCGCGGGCGGCCCCGTTCCACTCGGGGGCCATGGCCCCCTGCATGCAGGGCAGGAACACCAGCCCCTCGGCCCCTGGGGGGATGTCGGCCGCCGGGCCGGTCAGCAGGTCGTAGGCGTCGCCCCGCCCGCCGGCCTCCTCGGCCCGTTCCAGGGGCGCGAACTGGTCCCGCCACCAGCGGAAGTTGCCCCCGGACACGAACCCGGGGTTCTCCAGCAGCCAGACGTCGGGGTCGGCGTGGGGGTGGCACTCGACCAGCATCGCCGGGTCCTCGCCGGGGCCGGCGGAGGCGGCGCAGACCGGCTCGGCGGTGCCGGCGACGTCGCAGACCTCGCCGGGGGCGAACACCCCGGCCCCCAGGGTGGCCGCCATCTCGTCGCCGCAGCCGACGACCACCACCGTGGCCGGCGACAGCCCGGTGCGCTCGGCGAAGCCGGGCGTGACCGGGCCAACCGGCTGGGTCCCGGGGACCAGCTCCGGCAGGGTCGCCGGGTCGACACCGACGGCGTCCAGCACCGGCGCCGACCAGGTCCGGGTGCGCGGGTCGAGCAGGGCCAGGGAGGAGGCGTTGGACCAGTCGACGGCCAGCACCCCGGCCGCCTCCCGGAGCACGTAGGAGCCCGGCGGCATCAGGTGGACGGCCTCGGCGAACACCTCGGGCTCCTCGTCGCGGACCCACAGGGCCTTGAAGACGGCGTGGGAGGAGTCCAGGTTGGCGCCCGTGTGGTGGTAGAAGTCGGCCGGCGGCAGCTTGGCGGCGACGGCGGCCGCCTGCGGCTCGGCCCGCCGGTCCATCCAGATCATGGCCGGGCGCAGCGGCGTGCCCTTGGCGTCGCACACCACCATCCCGTCCAGCTGCGACCCGAACGACAGCCCCTTGACCGCCGACGGTCCCTCCGGCACCTGGGCCAGCAGCCGGGGGATGGCCGCCTCCAGGGCGGCCGTCCACAGCCGCGGGTCCTGCTCGGCCCAGGTGGGGTGGGGGAAGGAGACGTCGTAGGCCTCGTACGCGGAGGCCACCAGGCGGCCGTCGGCGGCGTACAGGGCGGCGTTGGTCCCCTGGCTGCCGACGTCACAGCCAATCACGTAGGGCCCGTTCATGGGACCACGACCATCTTGAGGCCCGTGCCCGAGCGGATGGTCTCGAACGCCTCGTCGATGCGCTCCAGGGGGAACTGGTGGGTGACGACCGGGGCCAGCTCCTTCCGCCGCCGGTTGAGGTAGTCCATGGTGATCCGGTACTGGCGGTGGGTGGCCCCGTAGGCGCCAAGGACGGCCAGCTCCTTGTAGTGGAGCTGGTTCATGTCGAGCGGGCTCACCGGGTCGTGCTTGGGCAGGCCGGCGAAGTAGACCACCCGGGCCCGCTTGGCCGCCATCTCCAGGGCCGCCTGCTGGGCCTGCTTGGAGGGCGCGGCCACGCTGATCCGCTCGGCCCCCAGCCCGGCGGTCCGCTCCAGCAGGGCGGCCAGGCCGTTGTCGGTGCCGGCGACCCAGGCGTCGTCCACGAACCCGCCCACTGCGGACAGGGCCAGGTCGAGGCGCTGGCGGTTCACGTCCGAGAGGAACACCCGGCTGGCCCCGCGGTCGCGGGCCATCACCGCCTGCCAGCAGCCGATCGGCCCGGCGCCGAGGATCAGCACGGTGTCGCCGAGGTCGACGTCAAGGACCTCGATGCCGTTGAACGCGCAGGCGAACGGGTCGACGACGGTGGCCAGCTCCGACGGCAGGTCGGGGGGGAGGGGGATGAGGTTCTTGACCGCGATCGGGGGCACGGCCGCCAGCTCGGCGTAGGCCCCGGGGAACGGGTCGTAGCCGTAGAGGAGGTGCTGCTCGCACAGGTTCTGGCGGCCGTCGAGGCACTGCAGGCACTCGCCGCAGGTCAGGATGGAGCCGAGGAACACCCGCCCGCCCGCCTCCACCCCCGGGGGGAGGGCGGCGTCGGGCCCGACCCGCTCCAGCACCCCGACCGGCTCGTGCCCGAGGACCCAGGGGGCCGGGGCCCGCGGGTCGCCGTTGGCGAAGGTGCGGGCGTCGGTCCCGCAGATCCCGCAGGCCTCGACCCGGAGGACGGCCCCGCGCGGGTCGAGGGCCGGCTCGCCGGTCTCCCGGACCTCGACCTGCTGCCGGCCGGTCATGAACGCGGCCCTCATGCCGGCTCCTCCGGCGCGGTCTCCTGGAGCTCGGCGTAGGCCTTGTCGGCGCTCCAGCGCTCCCGGATCACCCGCGACAGGGCCCGGGTGATCGCCTCCGGGGAGCGGTGCATGAAGATGTTCCGGCCCACCGAGCAGCCGATGCCGCCGGCCGCGGTGGCCGCCTCCATCCGAGCCAGCAGCTCCCGGTCGCCGAGGCGCGACCCGCCGGCCAGGACCAGCGGGATGCCGGCGGCCGCCTCGACCAGCCGGGCGAAGGAGTCGCCGTCGCCCGGCCAGTTCGTCTTGACGATGTCGGCGCCCAGCTCGGCGCAGAGCCGCACGTTGCGCCGCAGGTACTCGAAGCCGTACTGCTCCTTGAGCTGCTCGACGGCGGCGTAGGTGGTGGGGAACTCGGCCTCGGCGATCAGGGGCATGCCCATGGCCGCGCACTCGCGGCCGATCCCGGCCAGGGTCCGGATCATCCCCGCCTCGGAGGCGCCGCCCAGCGCCGTGAACAGCACCACGGCGTCGGCCCCGAGGCGGGCGGCCTCCCCCACCTCGGCGATCTGGACGATCTCGGGCTGGGGGTCGCCCGGGTTGGCCGACGCCGACAGCAGCAGGGCCAGCGAGGTGGTGGGCGCGAACGCCGGCTGGGCGAGGCGGATCATGCCCTTGGACATCATGATGACGTTGGCGCCGCCGGCCACCACCTCGGCCGTGCGGCCGCCGATGTCGGCCAGCGGCTCCAGGAACGTGGGCGAGGTCATGCCATGGTCGAGGGCGCAGATGATCGAGACCCCGGCCGGGTCGATCACCCGCTTGAGGCGCATCGCGGTGCCCACCTGCGTGGTGGCCTGTGCTGTCATGTGAACCTCCTTCCGGGACCCCGCCTGACCACCGTGAAGTCGAAGGCGTCGGCGAGGTGGAACTCGTGCGATGAGAGCACCGGGGCGCCGTCCATGGCGTAGTCGACCTGCCACAGGTAGAGGAGGAGCTCGCCGCGGGGCACGCCGAGGCGGCCGGCCACGGCGTGGTCGGCCCGCACGGGCCGGAACCGGGCCACGCCGTGGTTGATGACGACACCCAGCTCCCGCTCCAGGACGTCGTAGATCGAACGTTCCATCATGTCCTCGGCGGCCCCCGGGTGCCGGTCGAGGAGCCGGCTGGGGAACACGTCGCGCGACAGCACCACCGGCTTGCCCTCGGCGGTGCGCACCCGCTCGATCACCAGCACGTCCTGGCCCGGCTCCAGCTCCAGCAGGGCCGCCTCGCCGGCCGAGGCCGGCTCCACCCAGTGCCGCCCGGAGGCGATCCCGGCGGTCATGCCGGCGGCACGGATGGCGTCGGTGACCCCGAAGTTCACGTCCAGGCTGTTGGCCATCCGGGGGTGGGAGGCGACGAAGGTGCCCGAGCCCTGGCGGCGCCGGAGCAGGCCCTCGAGCTCCATGGCCCGCAGCGCCTCGCGCAGGGTCGCCCGCGACACCTGGAGCTCGGCGGCCAGCTCCGGCTCGGAGGGCAGGCGGGTGCCGGCGGGGAGCTCTCCCCGGTCGATCCGCTGCTTGAGCTCGTCCTGGACCGAGACCGAGCGTAGCCGTAGGCGCGCCCCGGTTCCCCGCTGTGGCCTCTGCATTCTGGCGAGGAGTATACGTCAGACAACTCAGCCAGGGTCAAGGAGCTTGACTCGGTTCGACCACCCACTTACGATCCCGGCAGCGTGAAGTAATGTCAGACAACTTCCGACCGTAAGGGGGTTGTGGCGTGGCTCAGGAGCGACGCAAAGTCGGATCGGTGAGCTACCAGGAAGCCGGCGAGGACTACTTCGGCAAACGCCAGCTGCGGCGGCACGCCGCCTTCTGGTCGCTGTGGTCGCTGGGGGTGGCGGCCGTCATCTCGGGCGACTTCTACGGCTGGAACCTGGGGCTGGACGCCGGCGGGTTCGGCGGGCTGCTGCTCGCGACGGCGGTCATCACGATCATGTACTTCGGGCTGTGCTTCAGCATCGCCGAGATGTCGCCGGCCCTGCCCCACACCGGCGGCGCCTACTCCTTCGCCCGCTCGGCCATGGGCCCGTGGGGCGGGTTCATCACCGGGCTGGCCGAGAACATGGAGTACGTGATCACCCCGGCCGTGGTCGTGGGGGCGATGGGCTTCCTGATGCACGACATCATGGCCGGGCTGCTCGACCTCGCCGGCTCGCCCTGGTGGAACAGCCCGGTGACCTGGTGGGCGGTCTTCTACGTGGTCTTCGTGTGGATCAACATCATCGGCATCGAGGCCACCATGCGGTTCACCGTGGTGATCAACATCCTCGCCCTGGGGATCCTCGGCTTCTTCTTCGTCTCGGTGCTGCTGTCGGGCAAGCTCGACACCAGCCTCTGGACCAACATCCCGCCCGAGGAGGGCGGCTCCAGCTTCCTGCCCAAGGGGATCGGCGGCATCTTCCCGGCCATCCCGTTCGCCATCTGGTTCTACCTGGCCATCGAGGAGCTGCCCCTGGCCGCCGAGGAGTCGCACGACCCGGCCCGCGACGTCCCCCGGGCCACCATCTGGGGCCTGGTCACCCTGATCGTCACCGGCATGGGCGTGCTGTTCCTCAACACCGGGGTCGACGGGGGCGCCGCCTCCATCGGC
>DASUPQ010000638.1 GCA_036280995.1 Actinomycetota bacterium
GGCGAGGAGCGGGTGGCCGCGGTCCGGCGGATGATCTTCGCCGACTCCGAGGAGGAGGAGCAGGCCGCCTACGACATCCTGCTGCCGTTGCAGCGCGACGACTTCGTCGGCATCTTCCAGGCCATGGACGGCAAGCCGGTCACGGTGCGGCTGCTCGACCCGCCCCTGCACGAGTTCCTGCCCAACCAGGTCGACCTGGCCGTGGCCGTGGCCCTGGCCACCCAGCAGGGCCAGTCCACCGTGGAAGTCGGCGGGGACGAGGCCCTGCCGCTGGAGCAGGCCACCGAGATGCTGGCCAAGGTCAACGACCTGCACGAGGCCAACCCGATGCTGGGGCTGCGGGGGGTGCGCCTGGGCATCGTCAAGCCCGGGCTGTACGCCATGCAGGTCCGGGCCATCGTCGAGGCCGCGGCCAGGGTCAAGGCCGACGGGGGCAACCCGATCGTGGAGATCATGATCCCGCTGGCCGCCACCCGCGAGGAGCTGTCCCAGCTCCGCGAGGAGCTGGAGCCGGTGGCCGGCAAGACCCTCGAGGACGCCGGCCAGGAGCTCGAGGTGCTGTGGGGGACGATGATCGAGCTGCCGCGGGCGGCGCTCGTCGCGGGGGAGATCGCCGAGGTGGCCGAGTTCTTCTCCTTCGGCACCAACGACCTCACCCAGACGGCGTTCGGGTTCTCCCGCGACGACATCGGCAAGTTCCTCGGGCTGTACGAGGAGCGCAAGCTGGTGCCGGCCAACCCGTTCGTGACCATCGACCAGCCCGGCGTCGGCCGGCTGATGCGGATCGCCTGCGAGGAGGGCCGCGCGACCCGCGCCGACCTGCATCTGGGGATCTGCGGCGAGCACGGCGGCGACCCCGACTCGGTCCGGTTCTGCCACGAGCTGGGGCTGGACTACGTGTCCTGCTCGCCGTTCCGGGTGCCGACGGCCCGCCTGGCCGCCGGGCAGGCCGCCCTCGGCGAGGCCACCGCGGCCTCCAAGTAGCCCGGGATGGCCCTGCGCCTCCGGCCGGTCCGCCGCGCCGACCTCGACACGCTCGAGCGCTGGTGGGCCGACCCGGAGGCGCAGGGCCGCCACAACTGGTTCGGGTTCGCCCCCGACGGGGAGCTGCGGCGCCGGTTCGAGCAGGACGGGCTGCTCGGCCCCGACCGCGGCAACCTGCTGGTCGAGCTGGACGACGGCACCCTGGCCGGCGACGTCAGCTACTTCGCCGTCTACCACGGCCCCAACCCGGGGTCGCGGGCCTTCAACGTCGGCATCGCCCTGCTGCCCGAGCACCGCGGCCGCGGCCACGGCGCCGAGGCCCAGCGCCAGCTGGCCGCCTACCTGTTCGCCCACACCCGGGTCGAGCGGCTGGAGGCCAGCACCGACGTGGAGAACCTGGCCGAGCAGCGGGCCCTGGAGCGGGCCGGGTTCACCCGCGAGGGGGTCATGCGCCACGCCCAGTTCCGCGACGGCGGGTTCCACGACCTGGTCCTCTACAGCCGCCTGCGGGACGACCGACCGTCACAAGGGGGACCACCTGCTTGACAGAGGAGGCGTTCGGCACGCAGCCCCGACGTTGAGGACAGATGCCGCGTCAGTGTCATACAGGCCTGAGATGCTGTGGTCATGGATACGACAGTGCAGGTGCGCTATCGCTACCGGTTGCGGGTGAACAGCTCACAGGTGGCCCAACTGCAGCCGGTATTTGACGCCTGCCGGTTCGTGTGGAACCAGGCCCTCGGCCGTTGGAGGGACCTATGGCGCCAGGAGCGCATTTCCCTGTCGTATGGAGCTGCTGACAAGGAGTTGACCGACTGGCGATCTCGCTTCGATTGGCTGAGCGAGCAGCCCTCGGTTCCCCAACAGCAGGTCCTACGGGATCTGTACCAAGCGATCACGGCCTTCCTCGATCAGACCAACCCGGCGGGGCGTCCAGACTTCAAGCGGAAGGGTAAGCATTCCACTGCCCGCTGGACGAAGCGAGGGTTCTCCGTGTCAGGAACCGGCCTTGGGAAGCCTGGCGAACATCTGGAGCTAACCACCGGCACCGGACGTGTTCGGGTCAGGGTGGTGTGGAGTCGACCGTTGCCGTCGGCGCCCACGAGTGTGACCGTCTACAGGGATCCAGCTGGGCGTTGGTGGGCCAGCTTCGTCCTGCGGGTTACCCTCCCGTTGAGGCCGGCTGAGAGGACGGATCGAGCGACAGGGCTCGACCTCGGCCTTGACACCTTTGCCACCACCTGCGCCGCCGAGAGCGACGTCCCCAATCCACGACTGTCTCGCGCGAGGGCCCATGCGCTGGCCCGCAGCCATCGCAGCTCGGCCCGCAAACAGAGGGACTCGGCGAACCGCGGTAAGGCACAGCGTCGCGTGGCCCGGATCGAGGCCAAGACCGCCGCCCAGCGGGCTGACTTCCAACACAAGGCCGCCCGAGGTCTGGTGTGCACATTCGACCGGATCGGCGTCGAGGACCTGGCGGTGAAGCACTTGTCCCGTCGTGGCGCAGGGCGTCACAAGGCTGGCTTGAACCGCTCGATTGCCGATGCCGGCTGGGCGGGGTTCCTGCGAGTGTTGGTTTGGCAGGCCGCAAAGGCCGGCAAGCAGATTGTCGTACTGCCTGCCTGCAATACCACCCAGGAGTGTTCGGCCTGCGGGGCGAAAGCCAAGCCCCGCTTGGAGCTCTCCGACAGAATTTTCCGGTGTTGGAGCTGCGGTCTAGTCCTCGACCGGGACCGGAACTCGGCATGGAATTTGCATCCTGACCATCCGCGCAACAACCGGTTGGGCTGTACCGGTGCGGGCGATGACGGCGATAAGACCCTGGTTCCCGCGGGAACCAGGGCAACCTGAGCCCCAAGATCCAAGCGGCGCCAGCCGATTGGAGCAGTCAAAGTGATGGGTCACACATCGGAGGCGAAGGTGACGGCAACCCACGACTGGGTGCAGCGGGGGACGGTGCGGGCCGAGCTGGAGGCGGCCGAGGCGCGCACCCTGGCCCCCTGGGCCTCGAAGGCGGCCTCCTCGGCCGGGCGGGGCCAGCCCGAGCCGGAGGACCCGGTGCGGACCTGCTGGATGCGCGACCTGGACCGGATCATCTTCTCCCGGGCCATGATGCGGGCCCACGGCAAGACCCAGTCGTTCATCCCCGTCTTCTCCGGCGAGGGCCCGGCCGCCGGCCGCCAGGGGGGGCCGTACATCGGGGACCACTACGTGACCCGGGCCACCCACATGCAGCAGACGGCCCGGATCGCCGCCACCATCGCCCAGGCCCTGGCCCTCAACGTGCCCCTGGCCACGGCCATCGCCACCGGCCACGACCTGGGCCACGCCTGCTTCGGCCACGGCGGCGAGGCGGCCCTCCAGCAGGTCGCCCCCGGCGGCTTCGACCACGCCCGCCAGGGGGCGCGCCTGCTCACCCTGCTCGAGCCCCGCAACCTCACCGCCGAGGTGCTGGAGGGGATCGCCCGCCACTCCTGGAAGCACGAGCCGCCCTCGACCCTGGAGGGGCTCTGCGCCCGCCTGGCCGACCGCATCGCCTACCTCACCGCCGACCTCACCGACGCCCTCCGGGCCGGGGTCCTGGCCGGGGTCGACCAGGTCCCGGCCGGGGTCCGCCGGGTCCTTGGCGAGCAGCCCGCCGACATGATCGGGGTCCTGGTCGAGGACGTCATCCGCCACTCCCGCGGCGCCGCCCGGGTCGCCCAGGGCGAGGCCTGCGCCGAGGCGATGTCGGTGATGCGGTCGTTCATGTTCGAGCGCGTCTACCTGCGCCCCGAGGCCGACCGCCA
>DASUPQ010000639.1 GCA_036280995.1 Actinomycetota bacterium
GTTCGTGAACGAGGGCGTGGTCATGGCCACGCTGGCCCGGCTGTTCGGCGACCTCGTGCCCGCCCTGGCGGCCGCCGTGCCCCGGCTGGGGGCGCCCTGCGCCGAGCTGGCCGGCCACGCCGTCCCGCCAACGCTCGTCCACGGCGACCTGCACCTGGCCAACGTGGCCAGGGGGCCGCGGGGCTACCTGTTCTTCGACTGGACCGACGCCTGCGTCGCCCACCCGTTCCTCGACCTGCCCACCATGCGGCGGGGGAGCGGCTTCGCCGAGGACGACGACGAGGACGAGGCCGGGCTGCGGGAGCGGCTGCGGGCCGCCTACCTCCCCGAGTGGGCGTCGTTCGAGCCGCCCGCCCGGCTGGCCCGGGCCTGGGAGCTGGCCGCCCCCCTCGGCGCCCTCCACCAGGCGGTCAGCTACCGGTCGATGGCCGCCGGGCTGCGGCCGCCGGTCGACCCCCACCTGGCCCAGTCGAGCGCCTGGTGGCTGCGGCGGGTGCTGGCCGGGCTCGACGCCGGCGGAGCGTGACCGACGGCACGTCCGCGCTGTGCCGGCCGGCACAGCCGGGCCGCCGCCGCCGCAGGAGACTGGCGGCGGATGCACCGTTGGAAAGGCGGGGGAGATGGAACTGGAAAGCAAAGGGACCGAGCTGCCGGAGCTGATCGCCTGTCCCGAGATCGGGTGCGGCGTGCCCGCCGGGGTGGTCGACCGCTTCGTGCTGGCCTCGACCGGCGGCCCCGTCGAGCACGTCAAGACCTGGTGCCTGGACGGCCACGGGTTCACCCAGCGGGTGGACGCGCTCGTCGCCTGGCCGATGATCCGGCTGCCACGGCCGCTGGGAGCCGGCGGCTGACCCGGAAGGCGGCCGCGATGACCGTCACCGACCTGACCGAGGATCCCGGGGCCGCCCCCGCCGGGCCCGCCGACCCGGCGGCGGCCCTGGTGGAACGGATCCGCCGCGGCGTCGTCGGCGACAACCAGGTGCTGGAGGGGCCGTACGGGCCGCGGCGGATCGTCTACGCCGACTGGACCGCCTCGGGCCGGGCGCTCGACTTCGTCGAGGACGCCATCCGCGACCGCGTCCTGCCCTGGTACGCCAACACCCACACCGAGAGCTCGGGCACCGGCCGGCGCACCACCCGGCTGCGCGAGCAGGCCCGCCAGGTGATCCACCAGGCCGTCGGCGGCACCGACCAGGACCTGGTCATCTTCGCCGGGTCGGGAGCGACGGCGGCGGTGGCCAAGCTGACCGGGCTGCTGCAGCTCGGCCGCCCGGCCGGTCCCGCCGGCCCGGCCGGGACGCGGCCGGTGGTGTTCGTGGGGCCGTTCGAGCACCACTCCAACCTGCTTCCCTGGCGCGAGTCGGCCGCCGAGGTGGTGGCCATCGGCGAGGACCGGAACGGCCAGGTCGACCTGGCCGGGCTGGAGGCGGAGCTGGCCCGCCACGCCGGGCGGCCGCTGCTGGTCGGCGCCTTCTCGGCCGCCTCCAACGTCACCGGCATCATCTCGGATGTCGACGGGATCGCCGCCCTGCTGCACCGCCACGGCGCGCTGTCGGTCTGGGACTACTCGGCCGCCGCCCCCTACCTGCCGATCCGGATGGGGGAGAGCGCCCCCGGCGCCGGGGACCACAAGGACGCCGTCTTCTTCTCCCCCCACAAGTTCGTCGGCGGCCCCCAGACCCCCGGGGTCCTGGTCGTCCGCCGCGACCTGGCCCGCAACCAGGTCCCCACCGTGCCCGGGGGCGGCACCGTCGCCTTCGTCGACCCGGTCGGCCAGCGCTACCTGGACGACCCGGTGGCCCGGGAGGAGGGCGGCACCCCCGGGATCGTCGAGTCGGTCCGGGCCGGGCTGGTCGTGGCCCTCAAGCAGGCCGTCGGGACCGACCTCATCCAGGCGCGGGAGCAGCGGCTCCTCCACCGGGCGCTGGCCCGCTGGCACCGCAACCCCAACCTTGAGCTGCTCGGCAACCTGGAGGTCCCGCGGCTGCCGATCGTGTCCTTCCGCATCCGCCACGGCACCCGCCACCTGCACCACGAGCTGGTGGTGGCGATGCTGAACGACCTGTTCGGCATCCAGGCCCGGGGCGGCTGCTCGTGCGCCGGCCCCTACGGGCACCGGCTCCTCGGCATCGACCCGGACCGGTCGCGGGCCCTGAACGACCAGGCCGGCCAGGGCTGGATGGGGATCAAGCCCGGCTGGGTCCGGCTCAGCTTCAACTACTTCATCGACGACGAGGTCGCCGGCTTCCTGGTCGAGGCCGTCGACCTCCTGGCCACCTCCGGCCACCGGCTCCTCGGCGACTACCGCTTCGACCCGCGCAGCGGCCACTGGCGCCACCGGGACGCGCCGCCCGACCCGGTCCTGTCGCTTGCCGACCTGCTCGACGGCTGGTCCGGGCCCGGCCCGGTCAGCGGCGGCGACGACCTCGCCGGCCACCTGGAGCGGGCGAGGGTCCTGCTCGGGGCGGCCGGGCCGCTCCCCCCGGAGGCAGGGCCGAGCTGGCTCCCGCCCGAGCTGGAGCGTCTGCGCGACTTCCACCTGCCTACGACGGTGTGGAGTCGGCCCTCGGCCGACGGTCAATAGATTCCGACCGGCGAGTTCGCCGGCCGGGGCGGCGCCGCAGCCAGGCGGCGGCCAGGGCGGCCGCGAGCAGGACGGCCAGGACGATCCCGGCCCGGCCGCTGAGGTGGTGGACGTGACGCCAGCCGGCGCCGGCGGCGTAGCCGGCGAGGACGTGGGCAACGGCCCAGACGACGGCGGCCACCCCGGTCCAGAGGGCGAAGGTCCGGTAGCGCAGCCCGAGCATGCCGGCCAGGCCGGGGAGCACGACCCGGGCCCCGGCGGTGCAGCGCCCCACCAGCAGGGCCCGGCCTCCGCCCCGCAGCAGCAGCGACTCGACCCGGTGGAGGCGGGCCGGCCCCACCCGGCGGCCGAGCCTGGAGGCGAGCAGCCGCGGGCCCCAGCGCCGGCCGATCCAGTAGCCGGCCGAGTCGCCGGCCAGGGCACCGCCGACACCGACGGCGAGGGCGGCGGCCAGCGGGACGCGGCCCTGCTGGGCCAGCACGCCGCCGAGCAGCAGGGCCACCTCGCCGGGGAGCACCAGGCCGAGGAAGGCCGGCGCCTCCAGGGCCGGCAGGACGAACAGAAACGCCAGGGCCGCCCAGCCGGAGAGCGACAGCACGCCTTCGGCGATCTCCGCCATGGTCCCTCCCCGCCCATCGGTTGCCGTCCGGTGGCAGCGTCGCCCAAGGCGGAGGCCATGGCATCGGGGTCGTCCCTGGACCTGTCCCTGGGATGGGGCGCCCCGGGCTCAGGGACATCCCGGGGCGCCGGCCGCCTCAGCCGGCGGTGGCCAGCAGCCAGATGAAGGCGAAGTGGCAGGCACCGGCCGCGACCGTGAAGGCGTGCCACACCTCGTGGTAGCCGAACACGTTCGGGACCGGGTTGGGCCGCTGGCGGATCAGCACGACCACGCCGACGGTGTAGAAGAGCCCGCCGACCATGGCCAGGGCGACCTTGCCGAGCCCGAGGGTGCCGACCAGCTGGGGCAGGAGCAGGACCGAGACCCAGCCCAGCCCCAGGTACAGGATCATGCGGGTCAGGCCGACGACCGGGTTGGCCGTCCGCAGCAGCACCAGCACGATGCCGGCGGCGGCCACGGTCCAGACCAGGGCCAGGAAGGCGACCCGCCAGCCGGGCCGGAGGGCGAGCAGGATCACCGGGGTGTAGCTGCCGGCGATCAGCACGTAGATCATCGCCCGGTCCAGGCGGTCCATCCGCAGCCACGCCTTCGCCGACCAGCGCCGCCGGTGCAGGGCGGCGCTGGTGCCGAACATGGCGACCAGGCTGACCACGTAGATGAGCGCGGCCAGCCGGGCCCGGCCGGAGCCGGCCGCCAGCAGCAGCGCCAACCCGGCCGGGAGCGAGGCCAGGAACGCCGCCTGGTGCAGCCGCCCGCGCAGGCGCGGCGTCACCGGCCGCGGGTGGGGGACGGGGTGGTCGCTCATGCTCCTATGGAACGACGGCCGGCGGCCCGCCAACCACCTCCCATCGCAGGAGATCCGCGCGAGATATGACGCCCCGGCCCTGCCCGGGGGAGCGTTCAGAGCCGGGGCGCCAGAGTAGAAGATACCCGGAACCTGCCTCGCTGATACCGGACGGTGCTCTCTTGTCCACAGATCACCGGTGTCTGGACACGGGACGATCGCGGCAATAGTGTGCCTGCTCTGACGACGGCATCGGGGGGTTCGTCATGCGCAAGCTCGTCCTGGTCGCGATCCTGTTGGCCGGCCAGGTGGTGGCCGGGGCCGGCGCCGGCGCCGCGGCCGGGGTCACCGCCGGGGCGGCGGCCGTGGCGCAGGCGGGGGCGGCGACCAAGCCGGTGATCGTCAGGGGCAACACCTGGTTCGTGCGCGACACCCTCACCGGCGGGGTGGCCGACCACACCTTCACCTACGGCCAGGCCGGCGACTTCCCCCTGCTCGGTGACTGGGACGGCGACGGGGAGGCCACCCCCGGCGTGGTCCGGGGCTCGTCCTGGCTGCTGCGCAACAGCCTCAGCGCCGGGCCGGCCGACGTCAGCTTCTCCTACGGGTTCCCGGGGGACTACCCGGTGGTCGGCGACTGGGACGGCAACGGCACCGACACCCCCGGGGTGGTCCGGGGCAGCACCTGGTTCCTGAAGAACACCAACGCCAGCCCGGGCGTGGCCGACGTCAGCTTCGCCTACGGGTTCGCCTCCGACCTGGCCGTGGCCGGGGACTGGAACGGCGACGGCACCTCGACCCCGGGCGTGGTCCGCGGCGCCACCTGGTTCCTGCGGGCCACCAACGACCCGGCCAACACCACCACCGTCCCCCCCTTCGACTTCGGCCTCCCCTCCGACCAGCGGGTCGTCGGCGACTGGGACGGCAACGGCACCACCACCGTCGGCGTCAAGCGGCGCAGCGCCTGGACCCTGAGCAACAGCAACCAGGCCGGCCCGGCCGACCTCACCTTCAGCTACGGCCTCGGCTGCGACCTCGGCTTCGCCGGGCCGGGGGCGATCACCCGGGGTCGCGGCGGCAAGGGCCTGCCCGCCGCCCTGCGGGGGACCGAGCTCAACACGGTGGCCACCACCCAGAACGTGGTCGCCCTGACCTTCGACGCCGGCGCCAACGCCAACGCCGTGCCCTCGATCCTCTCCACCCTCGAGGCCAACTGCGTCCCGGCGACCTTCTTCCTCACCGGCAGGTGGGTCGACAACTTCCCGGCCGACACCCGCCGGATCGCGGTCCGCTACCCGGTCGGCAACCACAGCGACACCCACCCGCACCTGCCCGCCCTGTCGGATGCGGCCGTGCGCGACCAGATCAACCGGGCCGAGCGCAAGATCCAGGGGGCGACCAAGTTCAACGCCCGGCCGATGTTCCGCTTCCCCTTCGGCGACCGCGACGCCCGGACCCTGGCGATCGTCAACGGGCTCCGCTACGGGTCGATCCGCTGGACCGTCGACTCGCTCGGCTGGCAGGGCACCTCCGGCGGCCAGAGCGTCCAGTCGGTGACGAACCGGGTGCTGGCCAGCCTCCGGCCGGGGCAGATCGTCCTCATGCACGTCGGCTCCCACCCCACCGACGGCTCGACCCTGGACGCCGACGCCCTGCCCGGGATCATCGCCGAGCTCAAGCGGCGCGGCTACGGGTTCGTGACCATCTACGACTCGATCTGACCCGGCCGCCGCCCCGGGTCAGCCGACGGTGAGCTTGCCGCGCATCCCCAGGGCGGCGTGCCCGGGAATGCGGCAGTAGAAGTCGTAGGTCCCCGGCTCGGCCTCGAAGCTGGCCGAGCGCACCCCCCCGACCGGCGCCCTGATGTCGACGCCGAGGGCGTCGATGGTGAAGGTGTGCCAGAACAGGTCGCGGTTGCGGACCGCCACCGTCACCTGGCCGCCACCCGCCCGGAGCGTGTCGGGGACGAAGGCCACGTTGGTCGTCTGGACCTCGACCGCCCCCTCGGGGACGACCTGGGGCTCGGCGTCGGTCATGGCCCACACCAGCCCGAGACTGATGAAGATGAAGAGCACGGCGATCACGCCGGTGGGACCGGCCGCGCCCCGTCCGGCCGCCGGGTCGCGCAGGTGGACCAGGGCGGCCACCGCCCCGATGAAGCCGGCCAGCGAGAAGGCGACCAGCGACGCGGGGACCAGCAGGTCGAGCAGCCCGGCCCGGTAGGCCGCGTTGCCGTTGGCCGCCGGGAACATCCAGATCTCGATGTTCACGAACAGCGCCGCCAGCACGAGCAGGCCGAGCAGCCCGGTGCCGACCCGCAGCAGGCCGAGGCCGACCACCATGACCACGGCGAGGACGAGGGCCTCGCGGTCACCCCGGGTGAGGCCGTAGCCGAACAGGACCACCGCGTTCGCCAGCGCCGCGACGACCGCCAGCCGGCG
Organism: Actinomycetota bacterium; assembly: GCA_036280995.1. Lineage (NCBI taxonomy): Bacteria > Bacillati > Actinomycetota > Actinomycetota bacterium. Next base: position 6,429 of record DASUPQ010000639.1, read on the forward strand.
CCACCCCACCAGTTCCGAGCCGATGCGTGGTGCGGTCCTCATGCCCGCACCGTATCACCCCGGTGGGCTACCGGCGGGGGGTGCGGAGCCGGGAGGAGAGCGGGCCGCGGCCGAACCCGTGGGCGAAGTCCGACCCCGTGCGCAGCCACTTGCCCGACCCGGGCCGGCGCTCCTCGGCCCGCTTGGCCAGCTGCTCGAGGCCCCAGCCGACCACGGGCAGCGCCACCATGATGAGCCCGAGCTGAGCCAGCCGTTTCCTGATCTTCATGGTCCTACCTCGCCTGGAGACGTCGACGGCGGTTGCCGCCGCCAGATTGACCGCCGGGGCCCTCCGTCAAACCCCGGCCCTGCCGGGAAAGGTAGCAGGATTCGCCGGTTCTTCCGCGGGCGCTTGACCGTGGTCGGTGGGGCCCGGACACTGGGATCGCCGGCCCTATGGGGGAGGGTAGATGGCGCCTGGCGACCTCGGTGACCACGGGCGGTTCTCTGACCCGTCGTTGCTCGTCATGTCGAGCCTGGCCGACGGCCCCAAGCACGGCTACGCCATGACCAAGGACATCCAGCGGTTCGCGGGGGTCACCCTGGGCCCGGGGACGCTGTACGGCGCCCTGGCCCGGCTCCAGCACCAGGGGCTGATCGAGGCCCTGCCGGCCGACGACCGCCGGCGCCCCTACCGGCTGTCCGAGAAGGGGACCAAGGTGCTGGCCGCCCAGCTGGAGAGCCTCCAGCAGGTGGCCACCACCGGCCTGCGCCGCCTGGCCCGGGAGTAGCCGGGTCAGGGGCCGCCGGTCGTGGTCGTGGTCGGTCCGGGCGGGTTGGTCGTCGTGGGGCCGCCGCCCCCGCCGCCGCCGCCCCCGCCGCCGCCACCACCACCGCCGCCGCCGCCGCCCCCCGAACCGTCGTCGCAGCTCCCGGGGCTGACGATACAGTCGGCTCCGCCGATGAAGGCCTGCTCGATGCTGCCGCCGAGCACGAACACCCCGGCGACCAGGAGCAACGCGATGATCGCGACCATCACCGCGTAGGCGACGGCGGTGGCCCCCCGCTCCCCTCCGGCTCTGTTCACGCGAGGATTGTGCACCAGCGCCCCGGCGAGCGACAGCGGCGAGGAGCAGCGGCAGAGGGGGTTGCGGGCGCGGCGGGCACGGGCCCCTGACCTGGGTCGCGCTTGCTACAATCCGGCCGCCTAGCCGAACGATTCGACCGGCCGGGGGCCTAGGCTCGAGGCCCCGGACCCCTGACAGGAGCGCAACGCAGCCCATGCACCTCGCCGTCGCCCGCAGCCTGCCCCGCCTCCTCCCGCTGGCCATCGCCGTCGCCCTGCTCGGGGCCGGGCTGGTCCTGACCCCCGGGGACCCGGCGGAGGCGCAGTCCGTCCCGAACCAGGTCACCATCGAGGGGACCGCCGAGAACAAGTGGGTGCCGGCCGACGCCACCGTCCGGCCGGGCGGCACGGTCACCTTCGAGATCACCGGCGGCACCACCCACCCGGTGTTCTCCGGAGACGGGTCCGACATCGAGAAGAGCGACGGCAAGTTCAACGCCTCCGACTGCACCATCGCCAACATGACCAAGGTCGGCGACTCCTGCCAGGTGAAGTTCCCCAAGGCCGGGACCTTCCCCTACTTCTGCCAGGTCCACGTGTCCCAGGGCATGAAGGGCACGATCACGGTCGGCACCACGGCCGCGGCCGCCACCACCACCACCCAGGGGGAGGCCGGCGGGGCCGTGGTCGAGACCCCGAGCGCGGCCGCCCCGCCGTCCTCGGGCCGCCCGGCCATCTACTGGGCCGGCTGGGGGCTCTTCGCCCTCGGGGCGCTCCTCGCCCTGGTCCTGATCGCGCTGTACGTGCGCTTCTGGCCCGGCTTCAGCCGCCCCAAGTCCTGACGCCCCCGGCCTCCGCCGAACCGCGCCTGCTGGCGTAGCCTGGGAAGGCACGCCGCCTCGTTCCTGGAGCTACCGTGGTCTCGACCGCCCTTCCCACCGACGTCCCCGAGCTCGTCGACTGGCAGCTGGCGGCCCGGGTCGGCCGCCGGGTGGCCGGTGGGTCGGAGCTGCCCGTCCGCGCCGCCTGGTCGCGCCAGTTCACCGACCTGTCGACCACCGCCGACCGGGCCGTGGCCGAGTTCACCGGCCTCGGCGGGGAGCTGCCGCCGCCGATCGCCGAGCCGCTCGACCGCGGCGAGTGGGTCGAGGCCAACCTGGCCACCCTCCGCCGGATCCTGCGGCCGCTGGCCGAGAAGGTGGCCGACCGCAAGGCCTGGAAGGCCACCGGCCCGGTGCCGGCGGCCATGCGCACCAGCACCAGGGCGATCGCCGGGGCCCAGGCCGGCACCCTGCTCGGCTACGTCGGCCAGCGCGTCCTCGGCCAGTACGACCTGCCCATGCCCGGCCCCGACCAGGCCGCCTCCCCCAACGGCGACGCCCCGCTGCCGGTGAAGGCCCACGGCGAGGGGACGGTCTGGTACGTGGTGCCCAACATCGTCGCCACCGAGCGCCGCCACCGCTTCCGCCCGGCCGACTTCCGCCTCTGGATCGCCCTGCACGAGACCGCCCACCGCCGCCAGTTCCGGGGCGTGCCCTGGCTGCCCGGGCACATCCAGGGCCTGCTGGACGAGTACCTCGGGTCGGTGGAGGTGGACGACGAGGCCCTCAAGCGCCTCTCCCAGCGGCTCCAGGGCCTGGCCCGGCGGGTCATCGCCGGCGAGAAGATCGAGCTGCTCGACCTGCTCGTCACCCCCGAGCAGAAGACCATCGTCGACCGGGTGCAGTCGACCATGACCGTGCTCGAGGGCCACGGCGAGTTCGTCATGGACCAGCTCGGGGACCGGCTCGTCCCCGGCCACAAGCACATGCACGACACCCTGCGGGCCCGCCGCAACGCCCCCGGGGCCGCCGAGCGCCTGATCCAGCAGCTCCTCGGCTTCCGCCAGAAGCTCGACCAGTACGCGATGGGGGAGCGGTTCGTGCGCCGGCTGTTCGAGCGGGGCGGCATGGCCGCGGTCAACCAGGTCTTCGCCGAGCCGGCGGCCCTGCCGACCATGGACGAGGTGCGCGACCCGGACCGCTACCTCGCCCGGGCCGGGTAGCGGCCGGCCCGCGGCCATGGCCAGGGCGCCGGCCGAGCTCCGCCAGGTCGCCGACCTGGCCGCCAGGGCCCTGACCGCGGCCGGGGCGCCGGAGCGCGGCGACGGGGTCGCGGTGGCGGTGTCCGGAGGCGCCGACTCCCTGGCCCTGCTCCATGCCCTCCGGGTGCTGGCCGGCCCGCGCGGCTGGCGGCTGGCCGTCCTCACCGTCGACCACGGCCTGCGGCCCGGCTCGGCGGCCGACGCCGCCTTCGTGGCCGACCACGCCAAGACCCTCGGCCTCCCGGCCCGGGTCCTCCCCCTGGGTCCCGCCGACCTGGAACCCCACCGCCGGGCCGGTCCCGAGGGGGCGGCCAGGGCGGCCAGGTACGAGGCGCTCTTGCCGGCGGCCAGCGAGCTCGGCTGCGGCTGGCTGGCCACCGGCCACACCCTCGACGACCAGGCCGAGACGGTCCTGCTCCAGCTCCTGCGGGGCGCCGGCCCGGACGGCCTTGCCGCCATGGCCGTGCGCGGCGGCCGCCTGCTCCGCCCCCTCCTCGGGGTCCGCCGCTCCCAGACCCGCGCCTGCTGCGCCGCCATCGGCCTCCAGTGGCGCGAAGACCCCACCAACGCCGGCGACGGCCCCCTGCGCAACCGGGTCCGCCACCGCCTCCTCCCCCTCCTGGAGGACCTCCGCCCGGGCGCCACCCAGGCCCTGGCCCGCACCGCCGCCCTGGCCGCCGACGAACGCGACTGGCTCGACCCCCTGGTCGCCGCCGCCCTGGCCGCCACGCGGCTCGACCCGGAAGCCCTGGCCGCGCTGCCGGTCGCCCTGGCCCGGAGGGTGGTGCGGGCGGCGGCCAGGCAGGCCGGCGAGCCCATCCCCGACGCCGCCGCCACCGACCGGATCCTGGGGCGCCCGGCGGATTGACGGAGCCGTTAGGCTTACCCCCTCCCGAGCGGATCCCAGAGGAGCCAGGCGCTGGTGTACGAGGACGACATCGAGTCGGTGCTGCTCACCGAGGAACAGGTCCAGACCAAGGTCCGCGACCTGGCCGCGCAGATCTCGAAGGACTACGCCGGGCGCGACGTGCTGCTGGTCGGCGTGCTCAAGGGCGCCTTCATCCTCATGGCCGACCTGGCCAGGCACCTCACCGTGCCCCACGAGTTCGACTTCATGGCCGTGTCGTCCTACGGCTCGGCCACCCAGACCTCGGGCGTGGTGCGCATCCTCAAGGACCTCGACCGCGAGATCCAGGGCCGCGACGTGCTCATCATCGAGGACATCATCGACTCCGGCCTGACCCTCAACTACCTGCTCAAGAACCTGCGCAGCCGGCGCCCGGCCACCCTCGAGGTGTGCGCCCTGCTGTACAAGCCCGAGCAGCTCAAGGCCGACATCGAGGTGAAGTACGCCGGCTTCGACATCCCGAGCGTGTTCGTGGTCGGGTACGGGCTGGACTACGCCGAGCGCTACCGCAACCTGCCGTTCGTGGGCACCCTGAAGCCAGAGGTGTACCGCGGCCGCTGAGGCGCCTGCTACGATGACGCTTCTGACCACTCATTTCTCTTACCGCCCCCCTTCGGCTTCACAAACGGCAAGGTCGTGCCACTATGGTCCGGGGAGGAGCGACAGGATGACACGATGCCCAATCTGAATCGTCTGTTCCGGGGACCGATGGCGTACCTGCTGTTGATCCTCGTCCTGGTCTTCCTCTTCTTCCGGTTCTTCGCCGCCAGCCCCGAGGTCGAGCAGGCCCGGCTGTCGGACGTGGTCTCGGCCATCGGTGACAAGCGGGTCAAGGACGCGGTCCTCAAGGACCAGGACCAGAAGATCACGGGCACCTACAACGACGGGCGCAAGTTCGAGGCCGCCTACACCGAGCAGCAGGGCAAGGAGCTCTTCAACCTGCTCCAGGAGCGGGGCATCCCGGCCCGGGTCGACCCCCGCGGCCAGTCCGTGCTCGTCCAGATCCTCATCCAGCTGCTCCCCTTCGCCGTGCTCCTGCTGCTGTTCTTCTTCCTCATGCAGCAGATGCAGGGCGGCGGCAACCGGGTGATGAGCTTCGGCAAGTCCAAGGCCCGCCTGGTCACCAAGGACCAGCCCAAGATCACCTTCCAGGACGTGGCCGGGGTCGACGAGGCGGTCGAGGAGCTCCAGGAGATCAAGGAGTTCCTCGAGAACCCGGCCAAGTTCCAGGCCATGGGGGCCAAGATCCCCAAGGGCGTGCTGCTGTTCGGCCCCCCCGGGACCGGCAAGACCCTGCTCGCCCGGGCCGTGGCCGGCGAGGCCGGGGTGCCGTTCTTCTCCATCTCCGGGTCCGACTTCGTGGAGATGTTCGTCGGCGTCGGCGCCTCCCGCGTCCGCGACCTGTTCGAGCAGGCCAAGGCGAACGCCCCCGCGATCGTGTTCGTGGACGAGATCGACGCCGTCGGCCGCCAGCGCGGGGCCGGCCTCGGCGGCGGCCACGACGAGCGTGAGCAGACCCTGAACCAGCTGCTGGTCGAGATGGACGGCTTCGACGTGAAGTCGGGCGTGATCCTGATCGCGGCCACCAACCGGCCCGACATCCTCGACCCGGCCCTGCTGCGGCCCGGCCGCTTCGACCGCCAGATCACCGTCGACCGGCCCGACCTCAAGGGACGCCTGGACATCCTCAAGGTCCACGCCCGCGGCAAGCCCATCGCCCCCGGCATCGATCTGGAGGTCCTGGCCCGCCGCACCCCCGGGTTCACCGGCGCCGACCTGGCCAACGTGGTCAACGAGGCCGCCCTGCTCTCGGCCCGCCACGGGCGCAAGGAGATCGCCGACGACGAGCTCGAGGAGGCCATCGACCGGGTCATCGCCGGCCCGGAGCGCAAGACCCGCGTGATCTCCGACAAGGAGAAGCGCATGATCGCCTACCACGAGTCGGGCCACGCGATCGTCGGGCACGCCCTGCCCAACGCCGACCCGATCCACAAGGTGTCGGTGATCTCCCGCGGCCGCGCCCTCGGCTGGACCCTCAGCCTCCCCGTCGAGGACAAGTTCCTGGTCACCCGGAGCGAGATGATCGACGAGCTGGCCATGCTGCTCGGCGGCCGGGTGGCCGAGGAGCTGTGGTTCCTCGACCCCACCACCGGCGCCTCCAACGACATCGAGAAGGCCACCCAGGTCGCCCGCAAGATGGTCTGCGAGTACGGCATGAGCGACCGCCTGGGCTCGCTGGTGCTCGGCACCAAGCAGGAGAACGTGTTCCTGGGCCGCGACTTCGGCCACCAGCAGGACTACTCCGAGCAGGTCGCCTTCGAGATCGACAAGGAGATGCGGCGGCTGATCGACGAGGCCCACGCCGAGGCCGAGCAGATCCTGACCACCTACCGCGACGTGGCCGACTCCATGGTCGAGGCGCTGATGGAGAAGGAGACCATCGGCAAGGAGGAGCTGGCCCAGATCCTCGCCCCGGTGGTCAAGCGCCCGGCCCGCGGCATCATGGCCCCGCCGCCCGGCCACGTCCGCTCCAACGGCGGCCGGTCGCGCGACGAGGCCGGCATCGCCCGCGCCCAGGACGGCTCGCCGTCCGACTGAGCGCGCTGCCCGGCGGCGGCTTCGACCAGGACAAGGTCGAACGCGGCGTCCGCCTGCTCCTGGAGGGGATCGGCGAGGACCTCGACCGCGACGGCCTGCGCGAGACCCCGGCCCGGGTCGCCCGCATGTACGCCGAGATCACCTCGGGCCTGCGCGAGGACCCCACCCAGGTCCTGCAGGCGGTGTTCGAGGCCGATCACGACGAGATGATCATGGTCCGCGACATCCCCATGGCCTCGATCTGCGAGCACCATCTGATCCCGTTCGTCGGCAAGGCCCACGTCGCCTAC
>DASUPQ010000640.1 GCA_036280995.1 Actinomycetota bacterium
CCCCCAACCCGACCCGGCACGCTGCTACGTGCTGCTGCTGCAGTTGCCGTTCTGATGTGGGAACGGCTGTCAAGGTGAGGACAGGCGCGTTGGCACCACGGTCGTGGTGGGTGTGATGTCGACACCGGGCTTGTCCCCGGCGATGGGCGGGCCGGTGGCGTCCCAGGTCGGGTGTAAAAGTAGGACGGGCGTAGGCTCCCAGCAGAGCTAGCCACTCAAGCTGAGGAGGTCCACGCCCGTGCCCCCAAGACTATCTGCTGTCGAGCGTATCCGCGCCCAGATCGACGAGCTGTTCGCCTCCGAGCAGGACCTGGGGCAGGTCCTGGAGGAGGTCGCCCGGCTGAGCGTGCGGTTGGTCGTGCAGGCCGCCGTGGAAGCCGAGGTGTGCGAGTTCCTGGGCCGCGACCGCTACCAGCGTGGCGACCGTGACCGCGTCGGGTATCGCAATGGCCACACCGAGCTGACGGTGAAGACCACCGCCGGGCCGGTGGTGCTGGAGCGGCCCAAGCTGCGCGGTACCACCGAGCCGTTCACGTCCCGGCTGCTCGGCAAGGGCGTGTCGCGCACCAACGCGCTGGAGGCGCTGGTGCTGTCGGGGTTCGTCCGCGGCCTTTCCGTTCGCGACGTGGAAGCCGCCCTGGCCGAGGCGCTGGGCCCGGAGGCGGCGCTGTCGAAGTCGACCGTCAGCCGCGTCTGTGAGCAGGTCAAGACCGAGTTCGACGCCTGGAAGCTGCGGGATCTGGGCGGGATCGAGCTGGAGTACCTGTTCCTGGACGGCTCCCACTTCCGGATGCACCCGGGCGCTCGCGCCGAGCCGGTGCTGTGCGCCTGGGGCATCACCACCCAAGGCACCCCGCTGCTGGTCGGGCTGGCACCCGGCACCCACGAGGGCCACGACCCCTGGGCCAGCTTCCTCGGCGAGCTGGTCGAGCGCGGCCTACGCGCGCCGCTGCTGGTGATCACCGACGGTGCGCCCGGGCTGATCGGGGCGGTCGAGCTGGTCTTGGCCAACAGCCTGCGCCAGCGGTGTCTTGTCCACCGCGCCCGGAATCTGCTGGCCAAGGTCCCCACCCACGCCCAGGCCGAGGTCAAGGCCGCGTTCTGGCAGATCTTCGACGACATCACCGCCGAGCCCGGCGAGGCTGCGGTCGCCCAGGCCCGCAGCCGAGCGCACGCCTTCGCCGACCGCTACCAGGAGCGCTACCCCGCGGCGGTCGCCTGCCTGACCGACACCCTGCCCGAGCTGACCTGCTTCCTGCGGTTCCCGCGTGAGCACTGGGCCAGGATCCGGCACACCAACCTGATCGAGCGGACCTTCGGGGAGACCCGCCGGCGCGTCAAGGTGATCGGCCGGCTGCCAGGGGAGCGGTCGTGCCTGAGCCTGGTGTGGGCGGTGCTGGACCGGGCCTCGCGTGGCTGGCGTGGGGTGGTCATGACTCCCACTGCGGTGCGGCTGCTGCAGGAGCTGCGCCGCCAGCTTCACCATCGGTCACCACTCGAGGAGGAGGTGGCCGACCAGACCGTCATGCCAGCCGCGTAGTATCCGTCATCGGGAGCCCGCGCCTGCCTGCTTTTCCACCATCAGCGGGACGCCACCCTCCGATCGACCGAGAACTCTACGCCTCACGCGCGGCCGATACCGCCGATTCCTCTGCGACGTTGATCGTGTGCCTCACCGACTTCCTGTGGTCACGATGTCCTTGGCATCGTATTCGCGATCGCATGAAGCGGCACATCGATCGCCCGCCCAGTCGGCTTGCAGCTGTCCGTCGTCCGTGTTGCTCGCCCCCGCGGGTCGCGTCATAGCGATCAGCGATGCGCTCGAAGGACAGGGACGAACGTTGCTCGCTCATGGCCCGATGATGGCATGTGGTCTGCCGGCGCGAGGACGGCCGCCGCAGGCGGCCGCCCGCAGGGCCGGCCTTGAAGTAGTAGAGAAACTCCTCACCGAAGCTCGCCTCCGCAGCCCGCGCTGATCCATGAATGTCACAGGGATGGGGTGAATCACGTCCGTCCTCACCCGCTGGCTGTAGCTGTCTACGAACAGCCCAGGGGCTCCTGGTTGGAGCTCAGCCCCGCACCTCAACGTCCCGCCAGAAGGCGTCGACCCGGGCGTTCCACTTGGGAATAGCGCGGCTGGGAGGGTCCGGGGGGAAGGCATGCCAGCACAGCGGAACCAGCGCAGCACGTCCAGCCACCACCAGGGCAGGAAGCATCACCGCCAGGCGTGGCAACGACGGCAACGGCAGGCGCAACAACCGGGCCGCTACAGGCCTGTCGAGCTGTCCATCAGGACCGCCATCGACCAGGTGGCGGAGGGCCAGAACGACGACACCTTCGGGATCGCGGTCCGCTCCCTGTGTGTGCTTCCATCCTTCCTGGGAGTGAGACCTCCCAGCGGTTGCACACGATCTCGCACGAGACCGTCCTCGGGATCGACTCCAGGACCGCCCGCTGATGGTGTGGGAGGACAACATCGACCTGGGCGAGGGGATCATCCCCATCCACATCCTGAATCTGACTTGCGCGGTCCACCTGCGGCAGGAGCACGGCTTCAAGCGCTGGCAGATCAGCAGGTTCAAGGAGACCTATCCCTGGCTGAGCCGGGACGACGGCACCTTCGCCTTCGCGGCCCTCCACTACCTGGTGCATGTCGAGGGAGCAGCCGTCCCGCTGGATGAGAGCGTCACCGTCGCCTTCGTGCGACTGATCAGGCCGCCTGGAGTCACCGACCACCTG
>DASUPQ010000641.1 GCA_036280995.1 Actinomycetota bacterium
CCGCCCACCCCGACCCCGGCCAGGAGCAGGCCGAGACCGACCGTGCCGACGCCCTGGCGGCGCAGCTCGAAGGCGAGCAGGAACAGGGTGAACCCGCCGACCGCCCGGACGCAGGTGTTGGCCGTCCGGGCCAGCCGCACCCGCCCCGGCGGCCGGGCCAGCCGCGCCACCCGCCGGTCCATCGACCTCCGCCGGGAGCCAGCCCCCGGGTCGAGCGGCCGGCCGCCCGGGTCGAGTGACCCGGCACCCGGATCCGGCGACCGCGACCCCGGGTCCGGCGACCGCGACCCCGGGTCCGGCGACCGCGACGCCGGACCCCGGCGGGAACCGGCCACCGGGAGCGACAGGGCGACCAGGCCGCCCACGGCGAAGGTGGCGGCGGCGGCCCACAGGACCGCGCCGCCGCCCAGGAGGCGGTCGAGGCCGACCCCGAGCAGGGCTCCGGCGGTCCCGCCCAGGGCGGCGACCCTGGCCATGCGGCCGTTCACGGCCACCAGGTCACGCTGGTCCGGGCCCAGCAGCTCCGGGACCATGGCGGTGCGGCTGATGCCGTGGGCCCGGGAGCAGACCAGGAGGCCGAAGGCGAGCGGGTAGAGGAGCAGGGATTCGGTCCGGGACACGGCCAGGGCGGCCAGGGCGGCCCGCAGGGCCATGGCGGCGGCCAGGGCCAGGCGGCCGGCGCCGCTGCGGCCGTCCAGCAGGCGGCCGAGCAGGGGCGCCACCACCGCGAACGGGGCGACCGTCAACAGGAGGTAGAGCGCGACCCGGGGCCGGGCCGCGGCCACCGGCACGGCGAAGAACAGGGTCCCGGCCAGGGCCACCGCGACCAGGGCGTCGCCCAGGGTGCTGATCGCGTGCACCCAGGCCAGCCGGTCCAGCGGCCGGCCCAGCGGCCGGGCGGCCACGCCCCCCCGACCCCGGCCCCGAACCACCCCGTCCATGTGCGGCATGCTAACGGCGAAGCCCCCGGGGATCCCGGGGGCTTCGCCTATCCCTGGGGTGGGACAGCTGGGACGCCTACTCCTTGCCGGCCAGCTCGGCCGGGGGGACGTCGATCTCCTCGGAAGGCCGGTCGAGCGAGCGGAACGCGATCTCGCCGTTCTCGGCGTCGACCACGACCAGCTGGCCGGCCGTGAACTCCTTCCACAGCAGCTTCTCGGACAGCGGGTCCTCGACCAGGCGCTGGATGGTCCGCCGCAGCGGGCGGGCCCCGAGGGCCGGGTCGTAGCCCTTCTCGGCCATCAGGTCCTTGGCCGCCTCGGTCAGCTCCATGGCGATGTCCTTGGACTTGAGCTGCTCCACGACCCGCCGCATCATCAGGTCGACGATGCTCTTCACCTGCTCGCGCGAGAGCTGGTGGAAGACGATGACCTCGTCGATCCGGTTGAGGAACTCCGGCCGGAAGTGGCGCTTGAGCTCGTCCATGACCTTGGACTGCATCCGCTCGTAGTCGACCTTGGCGTCGGGCCGGGCGGTGAAGCCCAGGGTGGCGCCCTTGGCGATGTCGCGGGTACCCAGGTTGGAGGTCATGATCAGCACGGTGTTCTTGAAGTCGACCGTGCGGCCCTGGGCGTCGGTCAGCCGCCCGTCCTCCAGGATCTGGAGGAGGGTGTTGAACACGTCCGGGTGGGCCTTCTCGATCTCGTCGAACAGCACCACGCTGAACGGCTTGCGCCGGACCGCCTCGGTGAGCTGGCCGCCCTCCTCGTAGCCGATGTAGCCGGGCGGGGAGCCGATCAGGCGCGAGACCGTGTGCTTCTCCATGTACTCCGACATGTCGAGCGCGATCAGCGCGTCCTCGTCCCCGAACAGGAACTCGGCCAGGGTGCGGGACAGCTCGGTCTTCCCGACGCCCGAGGGGCCGAGGAAGATGAACGAGCCCGACGGCCGCTTGGGGTCCTTGAGGCCGGCCCTGGTGCGGCGGATGGCCTGGGAGACGGCGTGGATGGCGTTGTCCTGGCCGACGATCCGCTTGTGCAGCTCGTCCTCCATGCGCAGGAGCTTGGCCGTCTCCTCCTCGGTCAGCTTGAACACCGGGATGCCGGTCCAGGAGGCCAGCACCTCGGCGATCTGCTCCTCGTCGACCTCGGCGACCACGTCCATGTCGCCCGACTTCCACTCCCGCTCGCGGCGGGCCTTGTCGTTGAGGAGGTTCTTCTCGGTGTCGCGGAGGCTGGCCGCCTTCTCGAAGTCCTGGGCGTCGATCGCCGACTCCTTGTCGCGCCGGACGTCGGCGATGCGGCCGTCGAACTCGCGGAGGTCGGGCGGGGCGGTCATGCGCCGGATGCGCATGCGGCTGCCGGCCTCGTCGATCAGGTCGATCGCCTTGTCGGGCAGGAAGCGGTCGGAGATGTAGCGGTCGGCCAGGTTGGCGGAGGCGACCAGGGCGTCGTCGGTGATGGTGACGCGGTGGTGGGCCTCGTAGCGGTCGCGCAGCCCCTTGAGGATGTCGATGGTGTGGGCGACCGACGGCTCCTGGACCTGGATCGGCTGGAAGCGGCGCTCCAGGGCGGCGTCCTTCTCCAGGTGCTTGCGGTACTCCTCGAGGGTGGTGGCGCCGATGGTCTGGAGCTCGCCCCGGGCCAGCATGGGCTTGAGGATCGAGGCGGCGTCGATCGCGCCCTCGGCCGCGCCCGCCCCGACGAGCGTGTGCAGCTCGTCGATGAACAGGACGATGTCGCCGCGGGTGCGGATCTCCTTGAGGACCTTCTTGAGGCGCTCCTCGAAGTCGCCGCGGTAGCGGGACCCGGCGACCAGGGCGCCCAGGTCCAGGGTGTACATCTGCTTGCCCTTGAGCGTCTCGGGAACCTCGCCCTTGACGATGGCCTGGGAGAGGCCCTCGACGATGGCGGTCTTGCCGACGCCGGGCTCGCCGATCAGCACCGGGTTGTTCTTGGTCCGGCGGGACAGCACCTGCATGACCCGCTCGATCTCCTTCTCGCGCCCGATCACCGGGTCGAGCTTGCCCTCGCGGGCCAGCTGGGTGAGGTTGCGCCCGAACTGGTCGAGCACCAGGGAGCCCTGCGGCTGGGCCTCGCCCGGGGCGCCGCCGCCCTGGCCCTCCTTGCCGCCGGCGTAGCCGGACAGCAGCTGGATGACCTGCTGGCGGACGCGGGAGAGGTCGGCGCCCAGCTTGACCAGCACCTGGGCGGCCACGCCCTCGCCCTCGCGGATGAGGCCGAGCAGGATGTGCTCGGTGCCGATGTAGTTGTGGCCGAGCTGCAGGGCCTCGCGGAGCGACAGCTCCAGGACCTTCTTGGCCCGCGGCGTGAACGGGATGTGCCCGGTGGGCGCGCTCTGGCCCTGGCCGATGATCTCCTCGACCTGGGCGCGGACGGCCTCCAGGGAGATGCCGAGCGACTCGAGCGCCTTGGCGGCGACCCCTTCGCCCTCGTGGATCAGCCCGAGCAGGATGTGCTCGGTGCCGATGTAGTTGTGATTGAGGAGCCGAGCCTCCTCCTGCGCGAGCACGACGACCCGTCGAGCCCGGTCGGTGAAGCGCTCAAACATGCCAAACCCCCAGGGATACGGCGGCAGCGGTTCCTTGCCGCCAATCGACTATACACCTGGCCCTCCGACGTCCCGTACGGGAGTTGCAGGACGTCCAGATACGCTCTTCGTCTACTCCGACAACGCCTCGAGGGTGAGCGCTGTTCCCGATTTTCGTCTCCGCCTCATCGGCTTCATCGGCGCCCGCCGCCAGGACTTGACGGTCGCCGCCCTCACCTGGACCTTCGTTTCCCAGGCCCGCCTGGATGCCCGCTTCGACTCCTACATCTCCTCCGGCCGGAGCTGGGGGAACAGGAGGGCTTCGCGGATCGAGGACAGGTCGCCGAGCAGCATCACCAGGCGGTCGACCCCGATGCCGAGGCCGGCGTTGGGGGGCAGGCCCAGCTCCAGGGCCCGCAGGTAGGCCTCGTCGACCACCATCGCCTCCTCGTCGCCGCCCGCCTTGGCCAGGGCCTGCTCCTCGAAGCGGACCCGCTGCTCGTCGGGGTCGGTCAGCTCCGAGAAGCAGTTGGCGTACTCGCGGCCGCCGATGATCAGCTCGAACCGCTCGGTGACGAACGGGTCGTCGCGGTGCGGGTGGGCCAGGGGCGAGACCTCGACCGGGTAGTCGGTCACGAAGGTCGGGCCGGTGAGCTTGTGCTCGGCGTGCTTCTCGTACAGCTCCAGCACCAGCTTGCCGGTGCCCCAGCCGGGCTCCCAGGCGACCTCGCACTTGTCGCACAGCGCGCGGACCTGGTCCAGGGGCCAGTCGTAGGCCAGGTCGGGACGGCCGATCGCCTCCCGGACGGCCTCCAGCAAGGTGACCTCGGCCCAGTCGCCGTCCAGGTCGATCTCGCGGCCCCGGTGGGTGACCCGGCGCCCGACCCCGGCGGCGTCGGCCGCCTCCTGGATGACCCCGCGGGCCAGCACCATCATGTCCCGGTAGTCCTGGAAGGCCGAGTTCGACTCCAGCATGGTGAACTCGGTGTTGTGGGTGGCGTCGATGCCCTCGTTGCGGAACACCCGCCCCAGCTCGAACACCCGGTCCACCCCGCCGACCAGCAGCCGCTTCAGGTACAGCTCGCAGGCCACCCGGAGGAACAGGTCGGTGTCGAGGGCGTTGTGGTGGGTGACGAACGGCCTGGCCAGGGCGCCGCCGGGGACCGGGTTGAGGATCGGGGTCTCGACCTCCAGGAAGCCCCGGGCGAGCATCGACTCGCGCAGGGACCGCACCACCTGGGAGCGCAGCCGCATGGCCGCCACGGCGGCGGGGTTGACGGCCAGGTCGAGCTCGCGCTGGCGGGAGCGGACCTCGACGTCGGTCAGGCCCTTCCACTTGTCGGGCAGGGGCCGCAGGGCCTTGCCGAGCAGGAACACCTCGGTCGCCTTGACCGACAGCTCGCCCTTGCGGGTCTTGACCACCGGGCCCTGGACTCCGACCCAGTCGCCGACGTCCAGGTCGAGCACGACCTCGAGCTGGTCGGCCCCGAGGGCGCCCACCGTCAGCATGATCTGGAGCTCGGCGCCGTCGTGGCGCAGGGTCCAGAAGGCGAGGCGGCCCATGGGCCGCTTGAGCACGATCCGGCCGGCGACCCGGACGACGTCGTCCGACTCCTCGCCGGCCTCAAGCCGGTGGTCCCAGCCCCGGCGGACCTCGCCCAGGGTGTGGGTGCGCCGGAAGCCGACCGGGAAGGCGTCGATCCCGGCCGCGCGCAGCCGGGCCAGCTTGACCCGCCGCGCCTGCTCGACGGCGGAGCGGTCCTCGTCGTCTGGCACGGGTCGGGGCGGCTCCTCGGGCGGTGGCTGTCTGCTCAGAGCCGCATGCTACCCGAGGGGCCGCCCGGCTCCGGCGTCAGGGCCGGTCGTCACCGCTGCGGTCGTCCTCCGGGCTGGTGGTCAGGTCCTCCTCGGCCACCACGGTGCCGGTGCTCCGGGTGACCAGGTAGTTGACCCCCCACAGGACCAGGCCGCCGATCAGCAGGAAGATGGCGGTCCGGTAGACCTCGCCGGTGCGGTTGATGGGCAGCAGGAACACCAGGGCCACGGCCCCCCCGATGACCGGCATGATCGACGGGGCCACGAAGTGGCGGTGCCCCACCGGGTCGCGCCGCAGCACCAGCACGCACACGTTGACCAGGAAGAACACCGAGGTCAGCAGGAGCACGGTGGTGTCGGACAGGCCGGAAAGGTCGTTGACGGTGAGGATCAGCAGGATCGACAGGGCGGTGGTGAACAGGATCCCGAACCACGGCGTCTTGCGGGGCGAGACCCAGGCGAACGGGGCCGGCAGCACCCCCTGGTTGGCCATGCCGTACAGCAGCCGCGAGGCCATCAGCATGTTGATCAGCATGGTGTTGGAGACTGCGATCATGGCGATGACCGAGAACAGGGTGCCGGCGTCGTAGTCGGGCAGGCCGATCCGCACCACCTCGAGCAGCGGCCCGGTGGACTCGGTGAGCACGTCCAGGGGCACGGTCATGGCCGCGGTGAAGCCGACCAGCAGGTAGATGATGCTGGCGGCGACGATGCCGGTGAGCAGGGCCGGCGGGAAGGTGTTGATGGGGTCGCGGACCTCCTCGGCCATGTTCACCGAGTCCTCGAAGCCGATGAAGGCGTAGAAGGCGGTGGCCGCGCCGGCGGTGATGCCGGTCAGGGCCCCGAACCCGGAGTCCTTGAACTCGAACGCCTGTCCGGGGTCGCCGTCGCCGCTGAACAGCACCTTGACGCCGACCAGGATGATGAACAGCAGGCCGGACAGCTCGATCAGGGTGATGGCGATGTTGACCTTGATCGACTCTCCCACCCCGCGGTAGTTCACGGCCGCCACCAGCAGGATGACCAGGACGGCGATCAGCTTCAGGGGCGGGTTCTCTTCCCCGAACACGCCCGTCCAGTAGCGGCCCCCGACCCGGGTGGCCGCGAACGAGGCCGAGGTGACCCCCGAGGCCATCACGGCGATGGTCACCATGAAGCTAAGGATCGAGATGTGGAACGCCCGGTGGACGTACAGGGCGGCGCCGGCGGCCCTCGGGTACTTGGTCACCAGCTCCAGGTAGGCGAAGGCGGTGACCAGGGCGAGCAGGAACGAGACCAGGAACGAGGCCCAGATGGCCCCGCCGACGTCGCCCGCGACCTGCCCGGTGAGGGCGTAGATGCCGGCCCCGAGGATGTCGCCGAGGATGAAGAAGGTCAGCATCGGCCGGGTGATCACCCGGTTGAGGCGGGTCTCCTCCGGGTCCTCGATGCTGGTGACGTGGCCGGGTGCTCCGGGAGGCGGACGGTCGTCCGGCTCGGGGTCGATCCTGTCGGTCAAGCTGACCACCTCCTGGGGAGGCTACCCACCGGATAGAGGTATGCAGCTGAACCATAACAAGAACACGGGACGCGACCTAGACTAGCGATTCGCCCGTGCTGTCGTTACCGCCCGGTTAGGTCGACACGACATCGTTTGTCCAGGCTCCAGGCGGACCCTCGCGATCGGGATACCTACCCCCGCCGGAGCCGCGCCGATGACGACGACCGCGTTCCCTGGCAGGCAGACCCGGAGCCGGGTCGCCGCCGCGCCGAGGGCATCTGTCCTCCGCCTCGGCGTCGGGTCGTCGAGGTCGCTACCCGGACCGGCCGCCCCGGTACCCGCCAGGGCGTGTGGAGCGACCTCCCAGTCCAACCCCGGCCCCCGCCCCCCCATCCCCCAGGGGCCGGGGTTGGACCGGCGCACCTAGCGCGGCCGGGCCGCCACCAGCGCGGCCAGGCAGGCCACGATCATGCCCGCGCCGGCGAGCTGGCCGGGGGGGCCAAGGCCGAGGGCGCTGCCGTAGATCACCAGGAACAGGCCGGCCAGCAGGCCGAGGCTGGCCAGGCTGCCGACGCCGGAGCGGCGGCGGGCCCGGGCGAAGTCGGTGCGGCCGCGGCGGCCGAGGAAGCCGTCGAGGACGGCGGCCGGGTGGTCCTCCTCGGCCAGGTAGAGCCAGGTCTCGCCCGGGCCCTCGTCGACCAGCAGGAGCCAGCCGGGCTCCGGCGGCGGGTCGGTGGCGGCCTGGACCCTGGCCGCGCGCTCGCCGAGGGCCGGGACGCGCATGGCCCGGTCCCTGGCCGGGGTGGCGGCCACCACCACCCGCACCGGCAGCAGCCCGTCGCGGTCGACGGTGGCCGTTGCGGCCATCCGGTCGAACACCGGCGCGTGCTCGGCCATGCGCCGCCACACGGCCACGCCCTCGCGGCGGACCAGCCCCTCCTGGGTGGTCGGCGGGCCGAGCACGACCGCCTCGATCCCGAACGGCCGGAACGCCCGCGGCGACAGGGCCCGGCCCTCGACCCGGTCCTGGCGCGGCAGCCGGTCACTCATTGCTTGAGCCCCCCGGACCCCCTGTTCCTGTCCCAGATGATCCGCAGACCGTGGAGGGTGAGCCAGGGCTCGTGGCGCTGGACGGTCTCGCACGCCTCCAGCACGGCCCCGGCCAGGCCGCCGGTGGCGACCACGGTGGCCTCGCCGCCCAGCTCGGCCACCATGCGCCGGACGATGCCGTCGACCTGGCCGGCGAAGCCCCAGATGGCCCCCGCCTGGAGGCTCTCCACGGTGTTCTTGCCGATCACCGACCGGGGCTCCACCAGCTCGACCCGGCGCAGCTGGGCGGTCCGCTCGACCAGGGCGTTCATGGAGATCTGGATGCCGGGGGCGATGGCCGCGCCCAGGTGCTCGCCCCGCTCCGAGACGGCGTCGAAGGTGGTGGCGGTGCCGAAGTCGACCACCACCACCGGCCCGCCGTAGGCGGCGTAGGCGGCGATGGCGTTCACCACCCGGTCGGCCCCGACCTCGCGCGGGTTGTCGGTCAGGATCGGCAGCCCGGTGCGGACGCCGGGCTCGATCACCAGCGGCTCGACCTGGCAGTAGCGCCGGACCATCTCGCGCAGGGCCTGGGTGAGCCGCGGCACCACCGAGGAGACCACCACCCCGGAGGCGTCGCCCAGCCCCAGCCCCTCCTGGGCCAGGAAGCCGTCCAGCAGCAGGGCGTGCTCGTCGGCGGTGCGCTCGGCCACGGTCGACGCCCGCCAGTGCTGGGCCAGCTCCTCGCCCTGGAACACGCCGATGGTGATCTCGGTGTTGCCGACGTCGACAGCGAGCAGCACCGGTCATCCCTCCCAGTCGAGGGCGATGTCCAGGGCCGTGGCCGAGTGGGTGAGGGCGCCGACGGCCAGGAAGTCGACCCCGGTCTCGGCGACCGCCCGGGCCCGTTCCAGGGAGATGCCGCCCGACGCCTCGGTGCGGGCCCGCCGGCGGGAGGCCCTCACCGCCTCGGCCATCGTGTCCAGCTCCATGTTGTCGAGCAGCAGCAGGTCGCAGCCGAGGTCGAGGGCCTCGGCGACCTGGTCGAGGGTCTCCACCTCGACCTCGAGGGGAAGGCCGGGGCCGGCCGCCCGGGCCGCCTCGACGGCCCGGCGCAGGCTCCCCGCCGCCTGGATGTGGTTGTCCTTGACCAGCAGGGCGTCGTACAGGCCCATGCGGTGGTTGGCCCCGCCGCCGCAGCGGACGGCGTACTTCTCCAGGTAGCGGAGGCCGGGCGTGGTCTTGCGGGTGTCGCGGACCACCGCCCCGGTGCCGGCCACCGCCTCGACGAAGGCGGCGGTCAGGGTGGCCACCCCCGACAGGTGGCCGAGGAAGTTGAGCATGGTCCGCTCGGCGGCCAGCAGCACCCGGGCGGGCCCGGCGAAGCGGCCGAGCACGGTCCCGGCCTCGACCGGGGCGCTGTCGGCGAGCTCGGGCCGGAAGGCCGCCGGTCCCAGCCGGAGGCGCTCCCGCACCTCGGCCAGGACCACGTCGACCGCGGGCAGCCCGGCCACCACCCCCGGCCCGCGGGCCACCAGCAGCGCCGCCGCCCTCGCCCCGAGCAGCCGGCTGGTCGGGTCCCCCTCGGCCCCCAGGTCCTCGTCAAGGGCGTTCCTGACGGCGATGGTCAGGGCACCGGCGGGCAGGGTGATGGTCACCGGCGGCCCTCCTCGGTCGCGGTGCGGGCGGGCGGCGCGACGGTCACGGGCACGCCCCCTCCGCCGCGGGCACGGCCAGGAGGCCGGCCTCCAGGCCGCCGTCGGGCGTCCTGGCCAGGGTCTGGCGGACCCGCCAGGCCGCGACCGGGGCCGGGTGGTCGGAGCGCCAGTGGCCGCCCCTTGACTCCTCCCGCCTGAGGGCCAGCTCGGCCACCGCCCGGCCCACCTGGACCAGGTTGGCCGCCTCGAACCCCGCGGGTCCCGGTTCGCCGAGGTCGACGGTGAGCCGTTCCAGCTCGGCGATGGCCTCGGCCAGCCCGCCGGCCGAGCGCACCACCCCGACCCGGTCGGTCATCACCCGCCGCACCCGGGCCCGCACGGCGCCGGGGCCCGCCGGAGGGGGAGCGTAGCCCAACCCGGTGAAGGGCGGCGCCGGTCCGTCCACAGCCCCGACCCCGGCACCAGCCCCGGCGCCCGACTCCTCGGCCAGGGCGCGGCCGATGCGGGCGGCGAACACCACGCCCTCGAGGAGCGAGTTGGAGGCCAGGCGGTTGGCGCCGTGGACGCCGGTGCAGGCGGCCTCGCCGACGGCGAACAGGCCGGGCAGGCTGGTCCGGCCGTCCAGGTCGGTGACCACCCCGCCCATCAGGTAGTGGGCGGCCGGCGAGACCGGGATCGGCTCGCGGGCCGGGTCGATCCCGGCGGTCCGGCAGCGGGCCAGGATGGTCGGGAAGCGGCGCTCCAGCTGGCCGGCCGGGATCGAGGTGGCGTCCAGCCACAGGTGCCGGGCGCCGGTGGCGGCCATGCGGGCGGCCACCGCCCGGGTGACGACGTCGCGGGGGGCCAGGTCGCCGAGGGGGTGGACGCCGGCCATGACCGGCGCGCCGTCGCCGTCGCGGAGCACCGCCCCCTCCCCGCGCATGGCCTCCGAGATGAGGGGACGGGGGTCGCCGTCGACGTGGAGGGCGGTGGGGTGGAACTGGACGAACTCCAGGTCGGCGAGGACCGCCCCGGCCCGCAGGGCGGCCGCCACCCCGTCGCCGGTGGACAGGGGCGGGTTGGTGGTGTCGGCGAACAGCTGCCCGGCGCCGCCGCTGGCCAGCACGACCGCGCTGGCCCGGACGACCCGGAGCTCGCCGCCGTCCCACAGCAGCGCCCCGGTCACCCGCCCGCCGCTGGTGAGGAGGTCGACCAGGAAGGTGTGCTCGGCCGCCCGGACGGCCGGGGCGGCCCGCGCCGCCTCGGCCAGGGCCCGCTCCAGCTCGGCCCCGGTGGCGTCGCCGCCGGCGTGGACGACCCGCGACCGCGAGTGCCCGCCCTCCCGGGTCCGGGCCAGCTGCCCGTCGAGGCCGGCCAGGTCGAAGCGGACCCCGAAGGCGCGCAGGTCGGCGATGGCCTGGGCACCCTCGGCGGCCAGCATCCTGACCGCCACCGGGTCGCACAGCCCGGCCCCGGCGGCCAGGGTGTCGGCCACGTGCTCGGCCACCGAGTCGAGGAGGGGGTCCAGCACGGCCGCGATCCCGCCCTGGGCGTAGCGGGTGGCCGAGTGGCCGAGACGGTCCTTGGTGGCCAGGAGCACCGTCCGGCCGGCCGGGACGGCCAGGGCGGCCGACAGCCCGGCCACCCCGGAGCCGACGACCAGGACGTCGACCTCCTCGCCGGCCGGGGAGGTCCCCCCGACGGAACCCCCGTCCGGGTCGGCGGCCAGCAGGCCGCGCGGGATCAGCATCCGGTTCGCTCCTCGATCACTGGTCAAAGGATGACATTGTCGATCAGGCGGGTGCGGCCGACCCGGGCGGCGGTGGCCAGGACCTGGCCGGGCTCGGCCTGCTTGACCGGCTCGAAGGTGGCCGGGTCGACCAGGGCCACGTAGTCGGGCTCGACCCCGGGCGCGTCCTCCAGCAGGTCGCGGGCGGCCGCCTCCACGTCCCCGGGGTCGCGCCGCCCGGCCGCGAAGGCGGCCAGGCCGGCCCGCAGGGCCCGGTACAGGGCGGTGGCGTGCCGCCGCTCGGAGGCCGACAGGTAGGCGTTGCGGGAGGAGGCGGCCAGCCCGTCCGGCTCCCGCACCGTCGGGCAGGCGACGATCTCGTTGGGGAAGGCGAGGTCGGCGACCATGCGCCGGACCACGGCGAGCTGCTGGGCGTCCTTCTGGCCGAAGTAGGCGCGGCACGGCCCGGCCAGGTGGAGCAGCTTGGCCACCACCGTGGCCACCCCGTCGAGGTGGCCGGGCCGGACCAGGCCCTCCAGCCGCTCGGCCAGGCCGCCACCGACCTGGAGCCGCACCTCCGGCGGGGCCGGCCACATCTCCCCCTCGGCCGGCACGAACGCCAGGTCGGTCCCTTCGGCCCGGAGGACGGCCAGGTCGGCGTCGCGGTCGCGGGGGTAGCCGGCCAGGTCCTCGGAGGGCCCGAACTGCAGCGGGTTCACGAACACCGACGCGACCACGAACGCGTTCTCGGCCCTGGCCCTGGCCAGCAGCGAGCGGTGGCCGGCGTGCAGGGCGCCCATCGTGGGCACGAAGCCGACCCCGGCGCCGGTGTCCCTGGCGGCGTCGGTGGCGGCGCGCAGCTCAGCGCTGCTCGCGACCTCGCGCACGCCGTCCCAGTCTCCGGAGCAGCTCCAGCCGCTCGTGGGACTCCTCGCCCTCGACATGGCCGTGCAGGCCGGCCTCGACCCGGGCCCTGGCCTCCGGGTCCAGCCGGCCGGCGGCGGCCGCCCGGTCGGCGACCAGCCGGGCCAGGGCCACGTACACGTTGATGACCTTCTGCTTGCGGGCCAGCGCCTCGGTGTGCATGGCCACGGTGCGGCCGTCGCCCCGCACCCACGGCCCGGACAGGCCGGCCTGCCCGGTGGCCAGGGCCGAGTCCACGCTGGCGTGGATCAGCCCGCTGAGCAGGGCCGCCGGGTCGATGACGCCGCCGGCCCGCAGCTGGTCGGTGGCGGTGGCCGAGAGGGCGGCGCAGCCGTTGGCGGCCAGGACCAGGGCGGCGTGGTAGCGGACCCGGCCCGACTCGGGCACGTCCATGGGGCGGCCGCCGAGGGTGGTCACGACCTCCTTGCCGGCCGGGTCCCCGGTGACCCCCCAGACGGTGCCGGGCAGGCGGCCCAGGGTGGCCTCGAGGTCGTCGTTGAAGATCTGCACCGGGTGGCAGGCGGCGGTCCGGGCGCCGGCGGCGGCCGCCGGGGCCAGGAGGCCGGGGCCGTCGACCCCGGCGGTGTGGACCACCACCTGGCCGGCGGCGAACGCGCCGTCGGCGGCCAGGGCGGTGACCAGCGACGGCAGCTGGTCGTCGGGGACGGCCAGGAGCACCAGGGACGCCCCCCTGGTGGCCGCCGTCGGGTCGGTCACGGCCAGGCCGGCCGCCTCGACCCGCTCGCGGCCGCGGTCGGAGCGGGCGCCCATGGTGACCTCGACGCCGATCCGGTCCAGGAAGGTGGCCAGGGCGAGGCCGACGCGGCCCGGGCCGATCACGGCGGCGGGCGAGAGCTTGCTGCTCTGGGAAGGCGGCATGGAACCCCCGGGGCCGGATGTCACGGAGTATATCCGGTCAAGTCAGGACGAAATACCCCGCGCCGGGCGACCAGGTGCAGGGTCCGGGCGCTCGAACGGTAGGGCTCGCGCCCGGCCACCAGCCGCTCCAGCTCGACCAGCCGCTGCCGCTCGGCCTGGTCCAGGTCGTCGTCCCCGGCCTCGGCGAACACCCCGACCCCGTAGGCCGCCACCAGGGCGAGCCCGGCCTTGTCGAGCTCCACCTCGACCTCGGCCAGGGTCCTCGCCTCGCCTGATCCCCGATCTTCCGGGGGGCTAGGCTTGAGCCCCCCGGACCCCCCGACCAACCGCAGGGCGGCCGCATGGTCGCCGCGGCGGCCGGACCGGAGGGCCAGCCAGTCGCGGTTGGCGAACCCGAGCGACAGCACCCCGCCGTCGGCCAGGACCCCGGCCAGGGAGGCGAGCAGGGCCGCCCGGTCCTCGACGTGGGTGAGCAGGTCGTGGCAGACGGCCGCGTCAAGGGCGCCGGGGCCGAGCAGGCCGGGCAGGTCGGCGGCGTCGCCCTGGACGGTGGCCACGCGCCCGGCGACCTCGCCGCCCTCGTCGGCCGCCCGCTGGGCGCAGGTGGCCAGCATGGCCGGCGAGGTGTCGACCACCGTGACCCGGTAGCCGTGCCTGGCCAGGGCGACGGCCAGCTGGCCGGTGCCGCCGCCGGCGTCGACCACCGTCGCCGGCGCCGCCGGCAGGGCCTCCAGCACCTGCCCGACCAGCAGCTCGAACCCGACTCTGCCCCTACCCACCGGGGCACCCCCTTGGGGTTCCCCAGACCCCTCCGGCCCTGCCCACCTCAGGCCTCCAGCTCGCCGACGGGGACGACCCCGGACACCGGGCCGAGGCGGGCCAGGGCGGCGGCGGCCAGCTCGCCGTCCGGGAAGCGCGCGAACGGGTCGGCGTCGCACAGGGGCACGAGCACGAACGCCCGCTCCCTGGCCCGCGGGTGGGGCACGGTCAGCTCGGGCGAGTCGATCGGCGGCCCGTCGTACAGCAGCAGGTCCAGGTCGGCGGTGCGCGGCCCCCAGCGCTCGGTTCGGACCCGGCCCAGGCCGTCCTCGGTGGCCAGCAGCAGCTCCAGCAGCTCGTGCGGGCTGCGGTCGGTCTCCAGCACGGCGACCGCGTTGAGGTAGGGATCCTGCTCGGGCCCGCCGACGGGGGCCGTCTCGTACACCCGGGACACGGCCATGACGTGGGTCTGCTCGTCGGCGTCGAGGACCCGCACGGCCGTGTCGAGGATGGCCATGCGGTCGCCCAGGTTGGAGCCGAGCCCAACGTGCGCCCGTGTCACGGCCGTCCCTCCCCCGTCGTCTCGCGGTCCCGCGTGATCTCCACCGCCACCCGGGCGTCGACCGGCAGCGGCGCCTGCGGCTTGGTGACGCGGACCCGGACCTGGCGGACCCGCTCGTCGGCCAGGACCAGCTGGGCCACATCCTCGGCCACCGCCTCCAGCAGCCGCCGGGGGCGGCCGCCGACCACCTCGGCCACCCGGCCGGCCAGGCTACCGTAGTCCACCGTCCGCTCGAGGTCGTCGGTCCGCCCGGCCGCGGCCAGGTCGACGTCCAGCTCCAGGTCGACCACGAACACCTGGCCGAGCTGGGCCTCGTGGGGCAGCACCCCGTGGCGGCCGTGGACCCGCAGCCCGCTCAGCAGGATCCGGTCGCCGGTCATGGGCGCAGCACCGGCGAGCCGTGGTGCAGGACCATCCGCCAGCCGTCGCCGTCGCGGCGGAACACGTTGGTGGCCAGCACCTTGGCGTCCTCCATGTCGGGGCCGCCGGCGCCCCCCGAGAGGATGTTCTCGGCGCAGGTGACCCAGGCGGTGTCGGCGTCGACGTGGACGCGGACGTCGGTGAGGAAGAACTGGATGTAGCCGGAGTTGGCGAAGATGGCCACCCAGGACCGGCTGACCTGGGGCCAGCCGGCCATCACGTCCCAGCCCGGGTGGATGCAGCGGACGTCCTCGTCGTGCCGCCAGCACGCCTCCATGCGGTCCATGTCCAGGGCCTCGAAGGCGGCGTAGAACTCCTCGTTGGCCTCGGTCACGGCCTTGACGTCCACCGGGTTCACGTGGCCCCCCAGCGCAGCATCGCCTCGGTCATCCGCACGGACGGGACCAGCGGGGCCACGTCGTGGACGCGGACGATCCGCGCTCCGCGCTCCACCGCCCACACCACCGTGGCCGCCGTGCCCTCGACCCGCTGGTCGGCGGGGCGGTCCAGGGCCCGGCCGATGAACGCCTTGCGGCTGGTGCCGACCAGCACCGGGTGGCCCAGGCGGGTGAGCCGGGCCAGGTTGTCGAGCAGGGCGTAGTTGTCGCGGTCGCGCTTGCCGAACCCGATCCCCGGGTCGACGACCAGGGCCTCGTGGTCGACGCCGGCGAACTCGGCGGCCAGGCAGCGCTCGGTCAGGAACGCCTCGACCTCGGTCACGACGTCGTCGTAGCGGGGGTCGTCCTGCATGGTCGCCGGGGTCCCGAGCATGTGCATCAGGACCAGCGGGACCTTGGCCTCGGCGGCCACCGCGAGCAGCTCGGGGTCGTGGCGGCCGGCGCTGACGTCGTTGATGATGCCGGCCCCGGCGGCCACGGCGGCCGCGGCCACGGCGGCCTTGCGGGTGTCGACCGAGACGGGCACGCCGGCCCTGGCGGCCAGCTCCTCGATCACCGGCAGGACCCGGTCGAGCTCGACCGCCTCGGGCACGTCGGCGGCGCCGGGGCGGGTCGACTCACCGCCGACGTCGAGCAGGTCGGCGCCCTCGGCGGCCAGGGCCAGCCCGTGGGCCACGGCCGCCGCCGGGTCCAGGTAGCGGCCCCCGTCCGAGAACGAGTCCGGGGTGACGTTCACCACCCCCATGACCAGGCAGCGCGTCGACGTCGGCAGGACCCGGTCACCGACCCGCAGGTCGTGCGGGGCGAGCGGCGCTACGGACAAGACGCGGACCTCCCTGGGGCGGATGCCCGGTCATCTTACTTACTGAGCCTACCGAGTCCCGGGTCAGCCCAGGCGGGTCACCCCGAGCAGGTTCATCGCCTCCATACGGGTGGACATGGAGTCGCGGA
>DASUPQ010000642.1 GCA_036280995.1 Actinomycetota bacterium
GATGAAGATCGCACACTCCCTTCGTGAGCGTCGGGGGAAGGCGCCCCGGTCTTCCGTGGTCGCGGGGAGCAAGGCAAGCCGTGGGGGGTTGAGCTCTGGGGCGAGCCGGGTGGGGCCTTCCGAGCCGTGGGCCGCGGATGATCGGGTTTCCAGCGCCGGGCGCGGAGCGAAGAAACACTGGCGCTGCAAATGACATCGGTGTGGTTAGCGTCCTAGGATGCACTCCATGGCGGCAGCAACCAGCCCGGAGCACAGCGGTAGCGGTCCGGTCGGCGAGCTCAACGCCCGCGACGCGGAGATCTTGACCTTCGAGCGCCAGTGGTGGAAGTTCGCCGGCGCCAAGGAACAGGCCATCCGGGACAAGTTCGCCATGTCGGCCACCCGGTACTACCAGGTGCTCAACGCCCTGATCGACCAGCCCGAGGCGCTGGCCCACGACCCGCTGCTGGTCAAGCGGCTGCGGCGGCTGCGGGCCAGCCGGCAGCGTCAACGTTCCGCCAAGCGCCTGGGGATCGATCTCAACCTCGACGCGTAGCTCTCGGTCAAGCAGCGCCTGTCACGTCCAATGCCTCCACTTCGCACCCCGTACGTACACTTCGCACCCCGTACGTACACTTCGCACCCGGCGTGCAGGGTCTCAGCTGACAGGACATCGCTGACACTTTGATGCCAGGACATCGCTGACACCCGGCCGGCCCGTGACAACAGTTGTCGCCATGGGCCAGGAAGTGGTGTCGATGGAGACGAAGTACGCGGCGATGTTCGCCTCGGTCGAGCAGGGCCGGGAGTCGGTCACCGAGGTGTGTGCTCGGCTGGGGATCAGCCGGCAGAGCTACTACAAGTACCGGCGTCGGCTGGCCGAGGAAGGGCTAGACGGGCTGCGTCCCCGGTCGCGGCGGCCGGACTCGACCCCGACGACGACACCGCAGGCGATGGTCGATTGGATCTGCAGCGTGCGGGCGTTGCTGGAGAACGAGGGCTGGGACAACGGGGCGTTGTCGATCCACAACCGGCTGCTCCGCGACGGGGTGGACCAGGTGCCGTCGTGGCGGACCATCCACCGGATGCTGGTCCGAGAGGATCTGGTCACCCCGCAGCCGGCGAAGCGGCCTCGTTCGTCGCGGCGACGGTTCGAATTCCCCGCCCCGGATGACTTGTGGCAGATCGACGCGTTCGAGCATCCGCTGGCCGACGGCACGATCGTGGTCGTGTTCGAGATCAAGGACGACTGCTCCCGAACCCAGATCGCCAACCTGGCCTGGCCCGGTGAGGATGCCGACGGCGCGTGGCTGTGCCTGACCCGTGGGATCGAGCAATGGGGCAAGCCGCTGATGGTGCTGTCGGACAACTCGCTGGCGTTCAACGGCCGTCTCCACAAGGTGGTGGTCCGGGTGGAGAAGAACCTGCGTGCCCTAGGGATCAAACCGATCACCTGCCGGCCCGGGCACCCGCAGACCAACGGGAAGAACGAACGGGGCCACTCGACCTTGCAGCGATGGCTACGAGCCCAACCCGCGGCGAGGCATCTAGCCGAATTGCAGGCCCAGATCGACCGCTATCAGATCGCCTACAACGATCGGCCCCACCAAGGTCTCGACCCCAATCAGACCCCGCTCGAACGACGGATCGCAGCCCGGCGGCCGCGCCCGGAGCAAGGGCCGATCCCTGAGCCCACCCTGGTCCGGTACTGCACCGTGAAGCCCCGCGGCTTCTTGTCCTGGGACGGCTTCCGGATCGCCGTCGGCGCCGAGCTCGCCGGCCGAGTCTGCACCGTGTTCGCCACCGGCGACCATCTGTTGATCTTCTACCGCCACCACCTCGTCCGCGAACTGGACATCGACCGGACCCGCCGATCCCAGAACCTGCCCGAACCACGCCGGCGCGACGCCAACCGGCAACGCCTCATCGACGACCTGCTCGCCGCGGCGCCGCCGCCCCAGGGGCAGGCCCCCGGCCTGCCCCCACCGCCTGCCCCAGGGGCCGTCGAGGCTCCGGGCTCAAGGGCGGCCTCCGGCCGCCGCGCAGCGGGCGCGAAGCGACCCTTGAACCCGGAGGGACGGCCCCGCACAATAGGCGGCGCCTACACTCACCCAACAACCCAACTGTCAGCGATGTCCTGACAGCGAGTGTCAGCGAAGTCCTGGCAGAGCACACCCTGCACGCCGGGTGCGAAGCGCACGTACGGGGTGCGAAGTGGTGGCATGGGATGTGACAGGGATCGCGATTTTAACGCCACTGGCCGCACCTTCTTACACAAGCTGCGCGGGGTCCGGCCGTCCTCAGCGGATCAGCGCGGCTGCCTGGCGCGCGATTGCCAGTTCCTCGTTGGTCGGCACCACCAGAACAGTGGTCCGCGACGAGTCGGTGGAGATCACCCGGGCTTCGTCGGACCGCAGGGCATTGCGCTCGGCGTCGAGCTCGATCCCCAGTCCCTCCAGACCGGCGAGAGCGTCCGCGCGCACCGACACGTTGTTCTCGCCCACTCCAGCGGTGAAGCTGATCACGTCCACCGAGCCGAGCACCGCCAGGTAGGCCCCGATGTAGTGCTTGAG
>DASUPQ010000643.1 GCA_036280995.1 Actinomycetota bacterium
TGGTGCTGCTGGCCGCCTGCGGCACCACCCAGCCGGCGTCCACCGCCGGCACGACGGCCGCGGCGGCAACCTCGTCCGGATCGGCATCGGCTGCGGCCGAGGAATCCGGGACCGGTCGGACCGGCTGCGCGCAGGACACGACGACCACCTCGAACGACCCGGTCACCCTGACCGACGCCTTCGGCCGCACCGTCGACCTGGCCGCGCCCGCGCAGCGGGTGGCCGTCCTGGAGTGGCAGCAGGTGGAGGACGTGCTCACGCTGTGCGTCGACCCGGTTGCGGTCGCCGACGTCGAGGGCTTCACCCTGTGGGACACCGCGGAGACGCTGCCGGACGGGGTCGCCGACGTCGGCACCCGAGGCGAGCCGAACCTGGACG
This sequence comes from Actinomycetota bacterium, assembly GCA_036280995.1. Taxonomy (NCBI): domain Bacteria; kingdom Bacillati; phylum Actinomycetota; species Actinomycetota bacterium. The sequence goes on from DASUPQ010000643.1 coordinate 379, forward strand.
CGCTGTTCGCGACCGATCCCGACCTGGTGATCATCGAGGCATCCACCGCGCAGGACGAGATCATCGGCCAGCTGGCCGCCTACGGGGTGCCGGTGCTGGCCACCAAGGGCGCCGACGCCGCCGACCCGATCGGTCAGATGAAGAACACCTTCAACCTGATCGCCCAGGCCACCGGCCGGCAGGAGCGGGCCCAGCTCGTCGTCGACGAGTTCACCGAGTCGCTGGGGACCGCGAAGCAGACGGCGGCGGACACCGGCGCGGCCGGCCAACAGTTCGTCTACTTCGACGGCTGGGTGCAGGGCGGCAACGTGTCCATCCGGCCGTTCGGCCAGGGCTCGCTGATGGGCGAGCTTGGTGAGGAGCTCGGCATGACCAACGCCTGGACCGGCGAGGTGGACCCGGCCTACGGGTTGGGCCAGACCGACATCGAGGGCATGACCGCGGTCGGCGACGCCACGTTCTACTACACGGGCACCGAGGACCCCGAGGGTGACGTGATGGGCGAGCTGGCCAAGAACGAGATCTGGAAGGCGCTGCCCGCCGTCGTCGACGGCAACACGCACGCCTTCCCGCCCGGAATCTGGACCTTCGGCGGACCCCGCTCCGCGCAGCAGGCGCTGGACGCATACGTCGCCCACCTGACGGGCTGACCCACCCCTTGTCGCAGACTGTGCCGGGATCAGGGACCGAGCCGGGTCCGGTGGCCATCCGGGAGCGGACGGTCGAGCCCGTCGAATCGCCCGGCGGCGTCGAACGTGTCGGCGCCGCCGGGGTTCTCGGCGCGGTCGGGGTGCTGCTCGGGTTGACCGGCGCGCTGGTGGCGGCCGCCGGCTGGCACCTGACCCAGGGCACCTCCGGCGTCGGGTTCGGCGACCTGTGGGCCCTGGCCACCGGGGACACCGGGTCCACCGCCGAATCCACCCGGCAGATCCTGATCGGCTCCCGCATCCCCAGAATGGCCGCCGGTATCGCGGTCGGCTTCGCCCTTGGCATCGCCGGGGCGTTGCTGCAGTCCCTGACCCGCAACTCGCTGGCCTCGCCGGACACCCTGGCGGTGACAGCCGGGTCCTACCTGGCGGTTGTCGCCGTCGCCGCCTTCGGGTTGTCCATTCCACTGTGGGCCTCCGGCGTGGTGGCGTTCGTCGGCGGCCTGGCCGCCGCCGGGTTGGTGCTCGGGCTGTCCGGCGCGGGCACGTCGAGCACCCGGATCCTGCTGGCCGGCTCGGCCGTGGCGCTGGCCCTGGATTCGGCGGCGGCGACCCTGCTCATCCTGTTCAGCCAGAACACCACGAGCCTGTTCGCCTGGGGCAGCGGGTCGCTCAGTCAGCTCGGCCTGACCGCCTTTCTCCACGCGGCGCCGGTGGTGCTCGCGGCGACCGTCGCGGGCCTGTTGGTCGCCCGCCGGCTGGATCTGATGGTCCTCGGCGACGACACCGCATCCGTGCTCGGCGTTCCCGTGCGATCCACCCGGTTCGCCGGCATCGTGCTGGCCGTCCTGCTCACCGCCGCCGCCGTCACCCTGGCCGGGCCCATCGGCTTCGTCGGGCTGTGCGCGCCGGTCATCGTCCGGCTGCTCGGGCGGATCGTGCCGGCCCTGAACCGGCACGTGGTACTGCTGCCCGCGTGCGGTCTGGTCGGCGCGCTGATCGTCATTCTCGCGGATTCCGTCGTGCGGGCGCTGTTCGGCGCGGAGGCGGGCATCACCATCCCCACCGGGGTGGTCACCACGATCGCCGGCGCGGTGGTGCTGGTGCTGCTGGCCCGCCGGCTACGGGACGCGGGTCCCACCCGGCAGCCGCCCGCGTCAGGCGTCGGTCTGCACAGCCGCCGCCGGTTCGCGCTGGTCCTCGCCGCGTGCGCGGGGCTGGCCGCCGGCACCCTGCTGCTGGGCCTGCTCGCCGGCCACACCTGGTTGCGCACCGGCGACATCGGGCTCTGGC
>DASUPQ010000644.1 GCA_036280995.1 Actinomycetota bacterium
GCCGGGGTCGAGGGCAACGGCCAGGCCGAGCTCGTCGAGGCCCTGGTCGGCCTGGCCACGCCCGACACCGGCCGCATCTACCTGGACGACGACGAGCTGACCCGGGCCGACGTGCGCACCCGGCGCCAGGCCGGCCTGGCCTACATCCCCGAGGACCGCCAGGCCCGCGGCATGGTCCTGCAGATGCTGGTCTCGGAGAACTCGATCCTCGGCCAGCAGGAGCGCGAGCCGTTCTCCCGGCGCGGCCTGCTCGACCTGGGCGCCATCCGCCGCCGGGCGGCCGAGCTGATCCGCGGCTTCCGGGTCAAGGCGCCAAGCGTGTCCGCCCCCGCCTACGCCCTGTCCGGCGGCAACCAGCAGAAGCTGGTCCTCGGCCGCGAGTTCGAGAGCAACCCCAAGCTGCTGATCGCCGCCCACCCGACCCGCGGCCTGGACATCGGGGCCACCCAGTTCGTCTGGCAGGAGCTGGTCGAGGCCCGCGACGACGGCGTGGCCGTGCTGCTGATCTCCTCCAACCTCGAGGAGATCCTGGCCCTGGCCGACCGGGTCGGGGTCATCCACGACGGCCGCATCGTGGCCACCTTCCGCGGCTCGGAGGCGACCATGACCGAGCTCGGCCTGTACATGACCGGCGCCCGCGGCGAAGACCAGGAAGGGGATCCGGCGGCGTGAAGGTCGAGGAGCGGCCACCGCCGCCCGAGCCGGAGGTCGAGGAGGCCGCCGCCCGGGTCCCCTGGGGCCAGCGTCTGCGGGGCTGGGCCTTCCAGCTGCTCGCCCCGGCCGTGTCGCTGCTGATCGCGGCCGTCATCGGCGTCATCGTCATCCTGATCGTGCAGCAGAGCTGGGACGACGTGGCCGACGTGGCCAACGCCATGTGGAGCTACGGGCTGTTCAACCGCAACTCGCTGGCCTTCATCCTCGGCCGGGCCACCCCGCTGATCTTCGCCGGCCTGGCCGTGGCCATCGCCTTCAAGGCCGGCCTGTTCAACATCGGCGTCGAAGGCCAGTACGCCATCGGCGCCCTGGCCGCCGGCTACGTCGGCTACCAGCTGTCGGCCCCGACGGCCCTGCACCTGCCCCTGACGATCCTGGCCGGCATGGCCGGCGGGATGCTCTGGGCCGCCGTCCCGGCCCTGCTCAAGGTCTACCGGGGAGCGCACGAGGTCATCTCGACCATCATGATGAACTTCGTAGCCAACGCGGTCCTGCTCTACCTCCTCTCGGGGGCCCTGAAGGACCCCAACCAGCAGGGCGACATCGCCCAGCAGCAGACCCCCGACATCGAGCCGACCGCCCAGGTGGGCTCCATGGTCCCGTTCTTCAACTCGATCGGTTTCGACTTCCGCGGGTCGGCCCCGGTGACCTGGTTCTTCGTCCTGGCCATCGTCGCCGCCGCGCTGTACGCGCTGACCGTGCGGCGCACCCGCTTCGGCTTCGAGCTGCGGGTGCTCGGCACCAACCCGCGGGCCGCCGAGCCGTCCGGCATCCGCAGCAACTCCATGATCATGAAGGCGATGCTGCTGTCGGGGGCGATCGCCGGCCTGATCGCCCTCCAGGACGTGCTCGGCATCGACGACCGCATGAAGCTCGACTACATCCGCTTCTACGGCTTCACCGGCATCGCCATCGCCCTGCTGGGGCGCAACTCGGGCGGCGGCATCGTGGCCGCGGCCCTGCTGTTCTCCTTCCTCGACCGTGCCAGGGGTGGCATCGGCCTCAACACCGACGTACCCGCCGAGGTCACGACCATCATGCAGGGCGTGATCATCCTCACCATCGTGATCGCCTACGAGGTCGTGCGGCGCCTCACCGCCCGCCGCCAGCTCCGGGAGCAGCACGAACGTGCCTGACATCCTGATCCAGCTGTTCGGGCTGGCCACCATCGCCTCGGCCATCCGGGCCTTCGTCCCCCTGTACCTGGCCACCCTTGGCGGGGTGTTCAACGAGCGCTCGGGCATCGTCAACATCGGCATCGACGGCATGATGATCTTCGGCACCTGGTTCGGGGCCTGGGGGGCGCTGCAGTGGGGGCCGGTGGCCGGGCTGCTGACGGCGGTCGCCGCCGGGGTCGCGGTGGCCGCCATCCACGGGATGGCCACCATCACCTTCCGGGTCGACCACATCGTCTCCGGTGTGGCCATCAACATCCTGGCCATCGGCGTGCCCCGGTTCCTGTCGATCGTCGCCTACGGCCAGGGCACCCAGTCGCCCCAGGTCCCGCAGCTGCCCAAGATCGACCTCCCCGGCCTCGGCGAGCAGTCGATCATGGTCCCGGTGACCATCCTGCTCGGGCTCGCCGCCTGGTTCGTGCTCAACCGCACCGTGTTCGGCCTGCGCCTCCGCTCGGCCGGCGAGAACCCCCGGGCCGCCGAGAGCCTCGGCGTCCGGGTCAAGGGCCAGCGCTGGTCCGGCGTGCTCATCTCCGGCGCCTTCGCCGGCCTGGCCGGCGGCTACCTCTCCGTCGAGCTGGTCGGCCTCTACCGCGAGGGCATGAACCAGGGCCGCGGCTTCATCGCCCTGGCCGCCCTCATCCTCGGCAACTGGTCCCCGATCGGCGCCGCCTTCGCCTGCCTGCTGTTCGCCTGGACCGAGGCCCTGACGGTGTTCCTGCGGGTCGACTGGATCAACAACGCCTTCATCCAGAGCCTCCCCTACATCGTCACCCTGATCGTCCTGGCCATCTTCTTCCGCCGGGTCCGCCCTCCCAAGGCCGTCGGCCAGGCCTACGAGGCCGGGTCACCGGTCTGACGGAGCCGGCCAGGGGCCGGCACCCGGGAGCAGGGAGGGGCTACACCGACCCGCGGAAGGTGTTGCACTGGGCGTAGTCGCCGGTGCGGTAGCCGGTGGTGAACCAGCGCTGGCGCTGCTCGGCGGAGCCGTGGGTCCAGGTCTCGGGGTTGGACTGGCCCTGGAACCGCTCCTGGATGCGGTCGTCGCCGATGGCGGCGGCGGCGTCGAGGCCGTCGGCGATGTCCTGCTCGGTGATCCGCTCGACCAGGGGGTCGCCGCCGTCGGGGCCGGGCTCGGTGGTGGCGTGGTTGGCCCACAGGCCGGCGAAGCAGTCGGCCTGGAGCTCGAGGCGGACGGCCGCGCTCTGGGGGCCGGTGGCCCGGGAGCTGCCGGCCTGCTCCATCGTGCCGGTGAGGTTCTGGACGTGGTGGCCGTACTCGTGGGCCAGCACGTAGGCCTGGGCGAAGGGGCCGCCCTGGGCGCCGAACTTGGTCTGCAGGTCCCGGTAGAAGCTGAGGTCGATGTAGACGGTGCCGTCCCTTGGGCAGTAGAAGGGGCCGACCTCGGAGCTGGCCGCGCCGCAGCCGGTCTGGACGCCGCCCGAGAACAGCGTCGTCGGGGCCTTCTGGTACTGGCCCCCGCGGCGCTGGAACTCGGCCGTCCAGTAGTCCTGGAGGCTGTTGACCACGGCCACGACCCGGCAGTCCTCCTTGGTGTTGGCGTCCGCCCCGGTCTTGCACTCCTCGGCCAGGTTGCTCTGCTCGCCCTGGATCTGGTCGATGCCGGGGAGGGCGCCGGAGGTGGCGGTGCCCCCGCCGAGCAGCTGGAGCAGGATGAACACGATCACGCCGAGGAGCCCGGCGCCGCCGCCGATGGCCACCCCGCCGCGGCGCGGGAAGCCGCTGAAGCCGCCCCGGCCGCGGGTGTCCTGGACCTGTGAGCTGTCGAGCTGGCTGTCGTCGTCGAAGCGCATCCTGCCTGCCCTCTCTGGGGTCGCCGCCTGCCGTCAGGAATACCCGAGCCGGTCACCCGCCAACCGTCGCGACGGGCCGCGAGTCGTGCCAAACTGCCGGCACGATGAAGAGCGTCGAGCGTACCAAGGTCGTGGCCACCCTGGGCCCGGCCTCGAGCAGCCGCGAG
>DASUPQ010000645.1 GCA_036280995.1 Actinomycetota bacterium
TCGGCACGCGAATAGCAGGTTCCGGAACGTGCTATTGCGTGCCCGGTCAAGGGCGTGCATGATCGCGCTGGTCGGGGCAGGCTTCCCGGTCGGGCCCTGAGGATGGGGGGACGCGATGACAGACCGTCACGCCGAGGCCCTGACAAAGCTTGAGGCGCGGCTGCGGACCGGCCCCGGGGAGCTCTCGCCACAGACGCGCGCCGCGGCAATCGACGCCGACCCGCTCCCGGACCTGCTGGCCGAAGGGTACGTGGAGACGATCCGCCGGCACGCCTACAAGCTCACGGACCGACGCCTGGAGGAGCTTGCGCAGGCTGGCTGGAGCGACGACCAGATCTTCGAGCTGACCGTCGCCGCCGCCTTCGGGGCAGCCAAGCGGCGGCTGGATGCGGGGCTGCGGGCGCTTGGGGAGGCTGCGGGGGGCCACCCCTCGGCTGGGGAGGGATGAGGGATGCGGCTGGCGGCCATCAGGCGAGGCAACCGTTGGCCGAACCGCCTGTTCATCCGGCTGGTCGGCAAGATGGCAAAGATGGACCCGCCCGATGTGGTGAGGACGATGAACTACCGCTCCGGGTTCTTCGGCGGGCCATTCACGGCGTTGCTGCAGTCGGTGATGCGGGGCCCGTCGGCGTGGACGGTTGGTGAACGTGAGCTGTTTGCCGCCTACACCTCCTACCTCAACCAGTGCCCGTTCTGAACGGGGAACCACGGCGCGGTCGCGTCGACGGTGCTGGGAGAAGAGATCACCCAGGCGGTGTTCGCCGACCCCGCATCGGCGCCCATCTCGCCAAAGCTCAAAGCCGCCCTGGGGCTGGTCCGGAAGCTGACGCTGGCGCCTGAGGAGGTCGGCGCCGACGACATCCGGGCGACCCTGAAGGCCGGCGTAAGCGAGGACGCCGTGAAGGACGCGGTCTACGTCTGTTTCGCGTTCAACCTGATCGACCGCGTGGCCGACGCACTCGGCTTCGACCTCATGGACGAGGAGGGGTACCGGCAGGCGGCACAGGTCCTGCTCAAGTTCGGGTACAAGCTTCCGACACCCCTCAGGCTGTTGGCACGGAACCCGGCCTGGTAGGCCCCGAACTCCCGAACCTGACCGAGCCGCCAGGCAGCGGCAGCTCGGCTGCCATGGAAGGGCCCGCACCCGGCAGGCAGCCTCGCTGGCCTGGATCGATCGGGTGCGTCGGTCAGCAGCGCAGCGGCAGGGCCCACAGCCGGGCGAACGCTGCTCAGCGACCCAGGTACCCTGGCGGGGTCGGCCGTCGGGGTCCACGGCGGGCTGCCATGCCGGCTCGGGCAGCCCGAGGATCGCTCGCTGGACGCGCTGGTCGCAGTCGAACCCGATCGAAAACGCAAGGTTGCGGCGGGCCAGCTCGTCGGTGAAGGCGTGGGTCGCGGCGGCGGAGTCGGCTCGGACCAGCATCGGCTGGTCCCGCAGCGGCTTTGGGCAGTGCCAGTAGGGCCATCGCCCCGGTCCAGCCAGCAACCCAGCGGATGAAACCCGAAGCCCTGCTTGTAGGTCGGCGCCGCGCCCTGCTTGTCGGAGTGGGCCTGGATCAGGGTCGCGTCCAGGTCCAGCAGCAGCGGTCCCACCGGCGCCATCCCCAGCGCCCAGGCCTGCCCGCGGACCCTGGCCAGCGCCGACCACAGCCCGGCGATCCCCCGTGGGTCGGCAGACAGCTCCTCCGCCAGCACCCGCCAGGCGGTCGGGGTCGAGGCGACCTGACCGAACAGCTCCGGCTGGTCGCGGAGTACGGCAAGATCGCTGACGCAGTCGCCACCGTCGGCGAGCATGACCACCAGGTCGCGCAGCACCTGCCCGCGGTCATGGCCGCCAGCGCGCACACCACGGTTGGCGCGGCGGCCAAGCTCACGGGTCAAGCCCAGCCGGTCTGCCAGCTCACCAAGCAGCGCCGCGCCGACGTGACGACAAGCTGCCCACGCCATCGGCCACGACTTCGAACCGGCCTCGTGGGGGTTGGTAGCCTGCACCCGCAGGGTGACCCTCCTGGTCGGGTGGATGCGACCGTCAGACAGCCGCATCCTCCCTGGTCGGGAGGGTCCCCTTGCTACCCGGCACCAGCGTGCCCATCGCCCACGCGAAATAGCTGGGCTAGGGCTCGAATTTTCGCCGTCTGAATTCCGCCTACTGCTGGCGTTGAGCGCAATCGAGGCCTCAGCGGACGATGCTCGGCCCACGAGCATTATTCGCGTTGTCGAGCGCTGTGCAACGCCTAGGACGAGGTGACGACCCTCGCGCGTGGACCTCCTAGCCCGTCTGAGCTGTGACGATAATGTCCGTGCCCCTGGCAGGACTCGAACCTGCAACCTGCTGTTTAGGAGATGTCTCAGCCCAGACGCTGTGCTCGACCGCGAACTTGCTGGTCGGCAGCGACCGTGAAGCGAAAGTTATCAGCTCGTCGAATCCTCGAGAGCTGTCACGTTATCCAACGAGAACGCCCTCAGCCGCTTCCGGGCATGTCCACACCCCTGCCGCCAGTGTACGGCCGCAGTGGGTCGCTCACTGTCGCTTCGTGAGTCATAGCCTCAAGGCCCCCCCGGGGGAGTGGAGCGGCCGCGCCGAGCGGTGCGCTTCGCGCGCGATCGATTGATCGGACTAGAGACTGTCTGGTCCGACGTTGCGTCCTCCATCGGCTCGAGTTGATCGCCCTGGTGATCCTGGGGCCGCCCGCAGTGGTGTTCGCGGCGAGCTATGGGCTGCAGGGTCAACTTGTGTTGGCGTGGACCGACCAGACGATGTCTCGCTCGGGATGGTAGGAGCAGAACACGCCGGTGCGGATCGAGGCAGTGAGATGCTGACCAAGCCGTGGGTGGGCTCGAGCGATGCGGCCCATGGCGTTGCGAATGCGGCGGGCTACTGCTTTGCGGGCGCGTTCGACGGCGTCAGGCGCCCGGCGGGGTCGACCGGCGAGGCCGTAGGCGGCGGTCAGCGCGGTGATCAGCGCGTCGAGCTCCTCACGGGCGGCGGCATGCGCTTCTGCGTCGCTCCGTTCCTGGGCCTCCTCCAGCTCCTGTTCCAACTCGGTGATCCGGCGCTGGTAGTTGGCGCGGGCGGCCTGGTCGATGACCGGCTCGCCCCGGCCTTGGATCGCGAGCCCAGCCTCGGCCGCCTGTGACGGTGGGGTCGACCGCGCCCCGGTCCCATCGGCCATCAGATCCAGGACGTGGAACTCGCGGCCGGGCTCGCCAAGGAGACGCCCGAGGTCGCGGAGGCCCTTGGTGTCGCGCAACGTGACCACCAGGCCCCGGTAGCCGATGGTCCAGTACTCGCCGTCGCGGCGGAAGAGGCTGGTCTGTTCGACCGCCCAGCGGCGGACGGCTTCGGGGCTGGCGCCATGGCGCAGGACCGGGAAGACCCTGGGGATCCCCGGCATGCCGGCCAACTCGACGTCGCGGCCCTCACCGAACCGGATGCCCGAGCCGGCAACGAGGTCGCGGACCGTGCTGGAGACCAGGATCTGTCCGGGGGCGGCCAGCTTGACGATGCGCGCGCCCACGTGGACGGCGATGCCATGCAGGTCGGCGTCGACCAGCTCGCACTCGCCGGTGTGCACCCCGACGCGCACCGACAGCCCCTTCGGCTCGGCCGCCTCCACGATGCCCAGGGCGCACCGGATGGCCCGGGCGGGGCCGTCGAACACCGCGAGGACACCGCCGCCGAGATGCTTGACCTCCTCACCGCCGAAGCGGGCGAGATGGGTCCTGACGTCCCGGTCGTGGGCGGCCAGCAGTTCACGCCAGGCGTCGTCACCCAGGTCGACAGCTCTGGGGGTGGAATCGGCGATGTCGGTGACGACCAGGGTGAGCAGCCGGCGCCGTCGGGGGACCGGGGTCCGCGATCCGACGAGGAAGTCCTGCACCTCGGCCAGGACGGCCTCGGCATCGCCGACGAACGGGAGATGGTCGACCCCCTCCAGCTCCACGAAGCGGGCATCGGGGATCTGGGACGCGACCTGGCGTCCATGGCGCACCGGGACCAAGCCGTCGTCACCGCGGTGGAGCACCAGGGTGGGCACCCGCACAGTGGGGAAGACATCGACGAGGTCGTAAGCGTAGAACGCCGACAGCAGGGGCAGGATGGCGCCTCGGCTCACCGACTGTCTCGCGTACTTGGCCAGCCACTCGGTGAACGGCTCGTCGCCC
>DASUPQ010000646.1 GCA_036280995.1 Actinomycetota bacterium
GCCGGGGCGGTCAACCTGCTGGCCGGGTCGGCGGGCGGCCCCGGCGGCGGGCGCCTGCTGCTCCAGGCCAACCCCGAGGACCGCGACGGCTTCGGCTCCGCCATCGCCGGCGGGACCGTCCCGCTCGACTTCGACGACACCGCCGGCGACGACGTCGCCGCCGGCGCCCCCGGCGAGACGGTCGGCGGCAGGGCGTTCGCCGGCGCCGTCAGCGTCTTCAACGGTCCTCCGGGCGGGCTGGGCGGCGAGCGGCTGCTGTTCCAGGGCACGGCCGGGATCCCGGCAGCCCGGAGCGCGGCGACCGGTTCGGGCTGACCCTGGCGCCGGCCGACACCGACGGCATCGGCCAGTGGGACCTGGCCGTCGGCGTGCCCGGCGAGGACCTCGGCCCGGACGAGAATGCCGGGGCGGTCAACCTGCTGGCCGGGTCGGCGGGCGGCCCCGGCGGCGGGCGCCTGCTGCTCCAGGCCAACCCCGAGGACCGCGACGGCTTCGGCTCCGCCATCGCCGGCGGGACCGTCCCGCTCGACTTCGACGGCAACGGTCGCTCCGACCTGGCCGTCGGGGCCCCGACCGAGACCGTCGGGACCGGCGCGGGGGGCGCCGGCGCAGTCAGCCTCTACCCCGCCTCGGGCGGCAGGGTGCTGGCGCCCGGGCCGGTCCTCACCCAGGGCGGTGGGCTCGCCGGCACCCCCGAGGTGGCGGACCTGGCCGGGGCGGCCCTGGCGTAAGCCCGGCGGCGGGGTGGCTGGCCCGGGGGTAGCCTTGCCGGGTGACCTCTCCTGCCCACCCGAACCGGGTGTCGCCGTTCCGGCCGTTCCGGCACCGCGCGTTCGCCATCATCTGGACGGGGAGCTTCGTCTCCAACATCGGCACCTGGATGGAGACGGTGGCCATCGGGGTCTACGTCACCCAGGCCACCGGCCAGGCGGCCTGGACAGGCACGGTGGCCGCCCTCACCTACGTGCCGACGGTGCTGCTGGGGCCGTTCGGAGGCGCGCTCGCCGACCGCTTCGACCGGCGCCGATTCCTGGTCGGCGTGACCCTGTTCCAGACCCTGCTGGCCGTCCTGCTCACCGTGCTGGCAGCCACCGGCCAGCTGTCGGTGCCGGCCGTGGCCACGATCGTGCTCCTGGCCGGGTGCGCGTTCGCCGTGGCCATGCCGGCCGTCCAGGCCATGACCCCCGACCTGGTCGGCACCGACGACCTGCTCGGGGCGATGAGCCTGGGGGCGGCCCAGTTCAACCTCGGCCGGGTGGTGGGGCCGGCGCTGGCCGGGCTGGTCATCACCGCCGGGGGGCTGGCCTGGGCGTTCGGGTTCAACGTGGTCAGCTTCGGGGCCGTCCTGGTCGCCCTCGCCCTGGTCCGCGTGCCGCCGCTGGCCCGGGCGGACGGCAAGCCGGCGCGGGTGCTGCGGACGATCGCCGAGGGCGTGGTCGCGGCCCGGCGCGACCGGGGCATCCGCACCGCCCTGCTCCTGCTGCTGGCCACCACCTTCCTGGTGTCGCCGTTCATCGGGCTGGTCCCGGCCGTGGCCATCAAGGTGTTCGGGCGGGGCGCCCCCGGCACCTCGGCCCTGGTCACCGCCCAGGGCATCGGGGCGGTCTGCGCCGCCCTGGCCGCGGCCCCGCTGGCGGCCCGGCTGGGCCGGCGGCGGGTGCTGGTCCTCGCCCTGCTGCTGGTCGGGCCGGCGGCCGTGCTGTACGGGCTGGCCCCGACCTTCCCGCTGGCCGTGGTCGCGATCGCCCTGCTCGGCTTCGTCTACCTGGCCGTGCTCTCGGGCACCAGCACCGTCTGCCAGCTGCGGGCCCCGCGCGAGCTGCGGGCCCGCATCGCCAGCCTGTTCATGCTCGGGGTCGGCGGCGGGCACGCCCTCGGGCTGGTCGTGCAGGGCTGGCTCGGCGACCAGGTCGGGCTGCCGGCCGTCACCGCCGTCACCGGGCTGCTCCTGGCCGGGATCGTGCTCGCGGTGCGCCTGGCCCGCCCCGACCTGCTGGAGGCGATGGAGCCGTCGCCGTCAGGGGATGTCCATCCGCTCCAGACGGCGGACGGCCAGGAACAGGGCGGCCAGGGTGACGACGGTGGCCAGGACGGTCGCGCTGACCGGGCCCAGGCGGGTGGTCAGCTCCACCCCGCCGCCGCGCAGGACGGCGGCGAGCACGCCCTCGGTGTAGCCGCGGATGGACAGCGACGCCGCCGAGGGGGCGACCGAGACGACCGCTCCCTCCCACAGCAGGGCATAGGCCAGGCCGACCAGCAGGGCCCTGGCCATGAGCAGCGACAGCAGCATCCCGAGGGCGCAGTAGGCGAGCGTGCCGACGGTGGTGGCCAGCAGCATGCCGGCGAGCAGGTCGGTCGAGCCGAGCCCGCCGGCGGCGACCACGTGCCCGACCGCCTCGGCGGGTAGCAGGACCAGCAGCGACGACAGCACGGCGGCCAGGTACTTGGCCCCGAGCACGGCCGGGCGCGGGATCGGCTTGAGCAGGAGGTTGGTGACCGTGCCGTCGCGCAGCTCCGAGCCGAGGCTCGAGGTCGAGAAGGTGAGGGCGACCACCGGGAGCAGCACGGGCAGGACCAGCTGGCGGAACAGGTCGAGGGTGAAGGTGGCCGGGTCGATGTCGGCCCCGGCCGCGAACACCGCCGGGAGCACCAGCGGCAGCGCGACCAGCAGGGCGACGATGACCACCCGCCGTCCGGCCAGCAGCTGGCCAAGGCTGAACCGCAGCAAGGTCATGGATCTGCTCATCGTCTCCCCACCAGATACCGGAACACCTGCTCAAGGGACTCGTCGGTGGTGCGGACCTCGCGCAGGCTGGCCCCCTGGTCGCGGGCCAGCCGGGGCAGGGCGGTGGCGAAGCTGTCCACCGAGCGGGTGCGGGCCCGCAGGGCGTCCCCGTCGACCTCGACGGCCACCGTCGACGGCAGGGCGATCAGCCCGGCGGCCAGCAGCCGGGCGTCGTCGGCCTTGACCATGACCGTGCGCGGCTGATCGGCCATGAGGTCGCGGATGGCGTGGTAGTCGCCGGAGGCGGCCAGCCGGCCCGACACCAGCACCAGGATCTGGGAGGCGAGCCGCTCCACCTCGCCGAGGATGTGGCTGGACACCAGCACGGTCACCCCGGCCTCGCCGATCAGCCGGACCAGCTCGATGAAGCGGGCCCGCTGCCCCGGGTCCATGCCGGTCATCGGCTCGTCCAGCACCAGCAGGGCCGGCTGGTGGACGATCGCCCCCGCGACCTTGGTGCGCTGGCGCTCGCCCTTGGACAGTCCCTTGAGGCGCCGGTCGGCCAGCGGCTGGAGGTCGACCTCGGCGATGGCCCGCTCGGCGGCCGCCCCGGCGTCGGCCAGCCCCTGCAGCTCGGCGTGCAGCCGGACATAGGAGCGGATGGTCAGCCGCGGGTAGAGCCGGTCCCCGTCGGGCACCACCCCGATGGCCCGGTACAGCATCGGGTCGTTGCGGATGGGCCGCCCGAACAGCAGCACCTCGCCCTGGGAGGGATGCAGCAGCCCGCAGATGGCCTTGAGGGTGGTGGTCTTGCCGGCCCCGTTGGGTCCCAGCAGCCCGGTCACCCCCGGCCGCAGCTCGAACGACAGGTCGGCCACGGCGACCACGTCCCCGTACCACTTCGAGAACCGCCGCAGCTCGACCACGGGAGCGCCGTTCGGCGCCGGGCCGCTCATGCCCGCAGGCGCAGGACGCGCCAGGTCAGGATGGCCCCGGCCACCGCGGCCACCACCGTCATCGCCACCAGGTACCCGGGCCCGGTGAAGCCGGCCTGGTCGGCCAGGGTGCCCGGGTCGAACGGGGCCCCGAACAGCCAGTCGACGAAGCGCCCGGGAAGGCCGCTGAGCGACAGGAACGCCACCCAGCGCCGCCCCTCGAACTGGGCGGTGAAGAACAGGATGTTGGCCAGGGCCGAGCTGCCGAGGAACACCCCGAGCAGCCCGGCCGTGGCCACCGCCCGCCGGTCGGTGAGGCTGGCCGCGGCCAGGGCGACGACCGAGTAGAAGATCGTCAGCGCCGTCCCGGCGATCAGGATCTTGCCCAGGTCGTCGAGGTTCTCGCGCAGGTAGGTGGCGGCGCTCACGGCGGTCAGGGTGTTGCCCAGGAAGAGCACCACCAGGGGCACGATCGCGATCAGCCCGACCACGGCCAGCAACGCGGCCAGCTTGGCCAGCAGGTAGTCGGCACGGGTGACCGGCCGGGTGAAGATCAGGGCGAGCACGTTCTGGCGGCGGTCGGGGCAGAGCAGCTCCGGTCCGGCGGTGGCCGCGAACAGCAGCAGCAGGCCGGCGACGATGCGCAGGTACTGGGCGTAGGTGAAGAACTCGTCGGCGGCCTCGGCGAACAGCACGCGGACGCCGATGAAGGCCAGCACCGGCCCGAAGGCCAGCACCAGCAGCCCCCACGGGACCACCTTGGTCTTCCAGTTGCGCTTGAGCCCCAGCACCCGGCGCACCCCGGCGACGGCGATGGCCCGCATCCGCCGCCCGCGGCCCTCCCGCGGCCCCTCGTAGTGCCGGTAGCCGCGGTCGTAGATGGTCCCCGCGGGGGTCGTGAGCTCCGTCATCGCCGCACCCCCCAGGCCGCCTCGGGCGTGCGCGCCGCCTCGGCCTCCCGGGTCACGGGGCCGCCGTGGGCGGCCTGGAGGCGCAGGAACGTCTCCTCCAGGCTCGGCGCCCGCGGGACCAGCCGGCGCAGGGCCCAGCCCCGCTCGGCGGCCACGTCCCGGACCAGGTCGGACGACCCCTGCACGAGCAGGTCGTCGCCGCTGGGCCGGACCTCCAGGCCGGCCGCGGCCAGGGCGGCGACCACCTCGGGACCGTTGTCGCCGAGCTGGATGCCGAACCCGGGCTCGGTGGTGCCGGCCACCTCGGCGATCGAGCCCTGGGCGAGGACGTGGCCGCCGTGCACCATCACCACCCGGTCGCAGACCCGCTCAACGTCGCCGAGCAGGTGGGTGGAGACGAGCACGTCGATCCCGAGCTCGTCGCGGATGCGGGCGATCAGGTCGAGCATGTCCTCGCGGCCCTGGGGGTCCATGCCGTCGGTCGGCTCGTCCAGGAGCAGGAAGCTGGGGTCGTGGACCAGGGCGACGGCCAGCTTGACCCGCTGCTGCATGCCGGTGGAGAACCCGCCGACGGCCCGGTAGCGCTCCTCCTCCAGGCCGACCTGGTAGCAGACCTCGGCCGCCCGCTCCCGGGCCGGCCGGGGCGGGAGGCCGCCCAGCTGGGCCATGAAGGCGACGAAGTCGGCCGCGGTCACGTCCCCGGGCAGGCAGGCCCCCTCGGGCAGGTAGCCGACACGGGCCCTGACGGCCAGCGGGTCGACGGCGACGTCGTGGCCGAGCACGCTGGCCCGTCCATGGTCGGGCACGAGCAGTCCCAGCAGCAGCTTGATCAGGGTCGACTTGCCGGCCCCGTTGGAGCCGACCAGCCCGGTGCAGCCGGGCTCGATGGCGACGTCGACCCGGTCGAGGGCCTGGACGGTCCCGTAGCGCTTGCTGAGGCCTTCGACCTCGGCCACCATCACCTGTGCACGACCTCCGTTCGGGTTGGGAAGGCCACCTTCTCACACCGGCCGCGGCCGCGTATCCCACCAAGGTCGCGGACGCCTCGACGAAGGTATCGCCGGCCTGTGAGAGGATCGGTCCATGGTCGCGGCGATCCCCATCTACGTGGAGCGGGGCGACAAGAAGGTCTTCGCCTGCTCGATCGACTTTCCCGGCTGGTGCCGCGGCGCCAAGTCCGAGGAGCTGGCCGTCGAGGCCCTGGCCGCCTACGCCCCCCGCTACGCGGAGGTGGCCAAGCGGGCCAAGGTCGCGTTCCCGGCCCCGGCCAGGGCCGGGGAGCGCTTCGAGGTGGTGGAGCGGGTCAAGGGCGGGGGCGCGACCGACTTCGGCATCCCCCACGAGATCCCCCGGGCCGACGCCGAGCCCCTCACCGCCCGCCAGGCAGCCCGCCAGGTCGAGCTCATGCGGGCGGCCTGGGCGGTCCTGGACGCGGTCGCCAAGGCCTCCCCGGCGGAGCTTCGCAAGGGCCCCCGCGGGGGCGGCCGGGACCGCGACAAGATGCTCGACCACGTGCTCGGGGCCGAGGCCGCCTACGCCCGCCAGGTGGGCATCAAGCACCCCCAGCCGCAGGTGGGGGACGCCAAGGCCATCAAGGCCCTGCGCGACGACCTGGCCGAGACCCTGCGCGGCGCCTCCGACGGGTCGCCCCTGCGCCCCAAGGGCTGGCCACCCCGCTACGCCCTGCGCCGGATCACCTGGCACGTCCTCGACCACGCCTGGGAGATGCAGGACCGCCGCGACCCCGCCGGCTGACGGCCGGGATCAGCGCGCCACCTGCAAGGTGTGCCCGCCGACCACCCCGCCGCCGGAATCCAGCAGCAGCAGGCACCCCCGGCCGGCGGCCGGCGGCTCCCGCAGCAGCACCAGGAACGGCTCGGCCCGGTCCGGGTCCAGCTCCATCCCCTCCAGCCACACCTCCAGCCCCGGGTCCCGCCGCCCCCCCGCCACCGGCACCACGGCTCCGAGGTCGAGCCGCTCCGCCAGCGCCGGTTCCTCCCTGACCAGCTGCACCAACCCCGCCCGCCACCCCTCGGGAACCCGCCCCGCCCCCAGCCCCGCTCCCCTGGCCAACCCGGCCAGCCCCCTCGGCAGCACCAGCCCGCCGGTCAGCTCCGCCACCCACCCCTCCGCCGCCAGCGCGAACGGCCCCCCACTCTCGTCCCCCCGCAGCTCCAGCCGCAGCACCCGCCCCCGCCCCGCTTCCAGCACGGTGACGCTCTTGCACCCCCACCGCCCGTCCGCGGCGACGAGGTCGGCGGGGTCGGTGGGGCGGGGGGGATCGGTGGGGTCGGAGGCGTCAACAGGAGCGCCAGGATCGCCCGCGACCGAGGGCGTGCCGGAACCCCACCCACCGGTTTGTGGGGCCCCTACCGGGAGGGTAACCGCGGGCGGGGTAAGGTGCGACCGGCTGTCCACAACCCTCCCGGAGACCGCCGACCCGACCGAGATGGCGACGGCGAGCAGGCAGATGTCTCTCGGCAGGTCCAAGGGAACCTGCCAGTCGAGGCTGGCGACCGCCGACCGGCCTGGGGCGAGATCGCCGAGGGGGGTTGGGGGGCCGACCGGGCGCCAGGGCGAACCGGGCGGGGGGCCGCCGGTCCACAGCCAGTCGCCGGGGGGGACGGCTGGGGGGTGGAGGCAGGCCGGGGCGGCCAGGACCCGCACGCGGACATCCCGGAGGGGGCCGTCGCCCCGGTGGTGGACCTGGACGTGGACCCGGGCCGGGTAGCCGGGGGCGACCCGGCCGCCCAGGTCGGGGGGGCCGGCCGCGTCCGGCCAGCGGTCGTCCTCGAACTCGACCGGCGACAGCGGGTCCTCGCGGGGCCGCGGGGGCGCCTCCACCTTGATGTCCGGGCACTCCCACCAGGGGCCACCGGGGCGGGGGTGGGCGGCGGGGGAGCGGGTGGAGCGCAGCGCCGGGGTGGCCGTTGTCGGGGCGGGCGCGTCCAGCGGGAGCTCCCAGACGCCCCGGCCCAGCAGGCCGGCCCGGAGCAGGCGCTCGGGCCCGCGCAGGGCGAGGGCCAGGACCGGGGCGTTGGGCAGCCCGCGGCCCAGCGGGCGCCAGGCGGCGCCGTCGTCGTCGGAACGCCACACGCCGGCGTCGGTGGCCGCGAACACCGTCCCCGGCCGGCCCGGGTCGGGCACGACCGCGCCGGCCGCGACCTCGGGCAGGTCGCCGCTGCGGTCGGCCCAGGTCGCGCCCCCGTCCTCCGACCGCCATACCCGCCCGCCGCGCGGGTCCGACCACGCCGCCCAGGCGACCTCCGGCCGACCCGGGTCGACGGCCACCCCGGCCACCCAGCCGGCCCGGGGCCGGGCCGTCTCCCGAACCGCCCAGCGGCCCCCGTCCCGCTCCAGGAGGAGCAGCTCGCCCTCGGCGGTCCCGCCGAGCAGCCGGTCCGGACCCGCCGCGGCCAGCGCGGTCACCGCCCCCCGGACCCCGGGCAGATCGACGACGGTCCAGGTCGCCCCGCCGTCGGCGGAGACGACCAGCCCGCCGGCACCGGCCGCGACCAGCTCCCCGCCGGCCGCCACCGCCGGGTCGCCCGGTCCGAGCGGGCACCACACCTCGCCGCCCTCGTAGCGGACGGCCCCGAGCTCGCCGGCGCCGGCGAGCAGCCAGGGGCCGTGGTCGGCCAGGGCGCCGACCTCGGCCACGGCCAGGCCGATGCCGAGCGACCGCCAGGAGCGTCCCCCGTCGGACGAGCGGAACAGCCCGCCCTCGCCGGCCACGTACAGCACCCCCGGGTCGCCGGGACCGGCCACCACGGCGTGCTGGCCGAGGGGGAGGCTGTCCCCGGCCGGCCTCGCCGTCAGGTCCACCCACGACCAGCGGCCGTCGGGGCCGCGGGCCCCCCGGTGCAGGCCGGCGGCGCCCAGCCAGACGACGTCCGGGTCGCCGGGGTCGGCCGCGCACGCGAAGGTGTGCCAGGCCCGTTGGCTGTGGAGGTCGGCCGGCGGCTTGACCGGCTCGAACACCCCGCCGGCGTGCTCGCGGCGCCACAGGTGCCCGACCCCGTCCCCGGCGGCGAACACGTACCCGACCTGGCCGCCGGGAGCCACGGCGACCGCGACCCGCTCGAAGGCGGCCGGGGCCGCCGCCAGCGGCACCCGCCGCCAGCCGGCCCCGCCGTCCTCGGACCGGTGCAGCCCGAACTCGCCGCCGGCGAGCAGCTCGCCGCCCGCCCCGGCGGCCACCG
This sequence comes from Actinomycetota bacterium, assembly GCA_036280995.1. NCBI lineage: Bacteria > Bacillati > Actinomycetota > Actinomycetota bacterium. Next base: position 8,774 of record DASUPQ010000646.1, read on the forward strand.
ACCAGCACCGGCCGGCCAGCCGCTGCGTCCAGCCCCGCCCGCCGTCGGCCGACGCCCACAGGCCGGCCGTGGTCGCGGCCAGCACCCGCCCGGCGTCGCCCGGGTCGACCAGCAGGTCGTGGACGCCGGTGCCCAGCAGCTCCCTGGAAACCAGCGCCCGCCAGCTGGCGCCGCCGTCGTCCGAGCGCAGCAGCCCGACCCCGAGCGCGGCCAGGGCCTCGCCCTGGCCGGTGCCGGCGTAGGCGATCGCCGGGTCCCCGGGGGCGAAGGCGAGCGCCCCGACCGCGGTGGTCGGCTGGTCGTCGGCCCGGGGCGTCCAGGTCTGGCCGCCGTCGCGGCTCTCCCAGGCCCCGCCTCCGCCGGCCAGCAGGTGCCGGGGGTCGCCGGGGTCGACCGCCACCGCCGCCACCCGCCCGGTCACCGGCGGCCGGCTCCCCGGCCCTGACCCGGCGGTGTGCCCGTGGGGGACGGCGAACGGCCCCAGCGGCCGCCAGGCCGGCCCGGGGTCGGGCGGATCCTGGGCGTGTTGGAGGGCGGCCAGGCGGGCGGCGGCGTAGGCCGGCCCGTCCTCGGGCGCAAGGCCGCGGCGCAGCCGGAACCGGTCGGGGCGGGCGCGGTCCCCCGCCCCGGGTCGAGGGCCAACCGGCAGGTGCATCGGGCCACCTCCGGCCACCGGGCACCCTGCGGCCCGGCCAGACGCGGAAGTCTATCCTGAACCATGGTCGACGGGAGGAGCGGTGGATGGCGGGACCGGTGGCGGTCGTGTGGGACGAGGCGCTGGCCGCCTACGACTTCGGGCCCCAGCATCCGCTGCGACCGGCCCGGGTGCAGCTGACCATGGCCCTGGCCCGCGCCTGCGGGCTGCTCGGGCAGGCCCGGGTGGTGGAGCCCGCCGCGGTGTCAGGGGCCGACCTGGCCCGGGTGCACGAGCTCGACTACCTGGCCGGGGTCAAGGCGGCCGGGCAGGGGCGGCCGGAGGCCCGGTTCGGGTTCGGGCCCGGCGACAACCCGCCCTTCGCCGGCATGCACGAGGCGGCCACGCGGGTCTGCGGGGCCACCGTGGCCGCCGCCGAGGCGATCCGCTCCGGCCAGGCCCTGCACGCCTTCTCCCCGGCCGGTGGCCTCCACCACGCCATGCCCGACCGGGCCAGCGGCTTCTGCGTCTACAACGACCCGGCGGTGGCGATCGCCTGGCTGCTCGACCAGGGCGTGGAGCGGATCGCCTACCTGGACGTCGACGTCCACCACGGCGACGGGGTCGAGGCCATCTTCGCCGACGAGCCGAGGGTCCTGACCGTGTCGCTGCACGAGTCGGGCCGCTACCTGTTCCCCGGCACCGGCTTCGCCCACGAGGTCGGCGAGGGCCCGGCCCGCGGCACCATCGCCAACCTGCCCCTGCCCCCCTCGACCACCGACGACCTCTACCTGGCCGCCTTTGACGCGGTCGTGCCGGCGCTCGTCCGCGCCTTCCAGCCCGAGGTGCTGGTCACCCAGCTGGGCTGCGACACCCACTACACCGACCCGCTGGCCCACCTGGGCCTGACCGTCAACGCCTACCGGCAGCTCGCCGCCCGGCTCCACGACCTGGCCCACACGGTGACCGGCGGCCGCTGGCTGGCCACGGGCGGGGGCGGCTACCAGTGGGCGGCGGTGGTCCCGCGGGCCTGGTGCAGCTACCTGGCCGAGATGGTCGGGGCCGAGCTGCCCGAGCGGCTCCCCGAGCCCTACCTGGAGGAGGCGGCCGACCTGTTCGGGGCCGTGCTGGACCCGGACATGGCCGACGAGGTGGTCGCCCTGCGCAGCGAGCACCGCGTCCGGGTCGAGGCCGAGCTCGGCCGGTCCATCGAGGTGGCCAGGAGCAACCTGTTCCCCTTGCACGGTTTGCCCGTCTGACTTCCGGGATCCGGGGCGCAAGTGGCCGAAGGCGATGGCCCCGGATGGATCGGGGGTTCGCGGCAGGCGTTCGCTACCATGGGAGGCCGACCCACGACCGACCGGAGCGCCAGCATGCCCGACCTCCCCTCCCGCGACGAGCTTGGCCGCCACCTGGTGACGGCCAGGATCGCCGGGTCGGTGCGGACGCCGGTCTGGGACGTGCTCCGCAAGGCCGGCCTGGTCGCCGCCGGCGACCCCGACCACTGCTTCGGGCTCTCGGGCATGCACCGGTACACCCAGGCGGAGGTGCTGGCCGAGGTCACCCGCCAGTTCGGCTGGACCCACACCCCGGGCGAGCCCGCCGACGGCCCCACCTGGATCGAGCCCGGCCCGCTGCTGGACGAGATCGACCGGGCCGCCGAGCGCCTGGCCAGGGCGGCCGCGGCCGGCGAGCACGTCCTGTTCGCCACCGGCCACCCGACCGGCATGCTCGGCCTGTACCAGCAGCTCGCCGTGGCCGTCCGCGAGGCCGGGGCCAAGCTGTCGCGGCCCGGCGACGGCCTCGCCTTCCAGTTCCACGGGCACCGGCGGCGCATCATCTACACCGGCTGGGTGGCGGCCCTTGC
>DASUPQ010000647.1 GCA_036280995.1 Actinomycetota bacterium
TACCTGCGTTCGCTGTTCGGCACGTTCTGTGACGACCAAGACGAGGTCGAGGCCCGCTGCATGCTCTTTTTCTCGTTGTGGATCGGCAACCACTTCATCGCCGCCGATCACGGCGCGCGCAGCCGCGCTGAGGTGCTGAAGCTCGCCCTCAGGCGGCTCGAGGCCTGGTAGCGCGATTCGGCTGCTGCCTCGTCTGCTTCCGCAGACTCAGCCACTCATTGTGATTCGAGCTCTAAGCCTGACCGGGTCGTGGCCCCCTCCTTCGCCGAGTGGTGCGGCGTCGTCGACGTCGTGGTCGCCGCTGAGCTGGTCTTCAAGTTTGTAGCCACCTGCGGCGAAACCCGCTGACCGCCTCCGTAGGCTCACCTCGCAGCCCTTCACGCAAGCAACCGCCTGCCGTCCTTCTTCGCGGGTCAGCAAGTTGAGGAGATCAGCGCACACGCCAGATACACAACCCCTAGAGGAGGTCGGGCCGCCGCTCTGCAACCCGGTCGTTATACCGATACGGGGTAGGGCTATCGGCCCGGCATTGAGCGGCCGTCCAGCCCTGTCGAAACGCAGCGAAGACGCGCAGCCTGAATGTGAGCTTGCATCTCTCACATCGCCAGGAGGTTCGGATGAAGAGCTGGAAGCACACTCCGCTCTACGTCGGGTTGGCGGCAGGGCTTGTGATCGGGCTGCTGTTCGCCGGCGGCTCACTGGGTGCGCTGCTGCCGTGGGCGATTGTGTTGCTCTGCCCGGTGATGATGCTGCTCATGATGCGCGGCATGGGTCACCATGGGGCAGGGCAAGAGGAGAGGGATCACGAGGGCGAGCACTCTCTCCGCCAGCCAGGTAAGTAGGCGGTGGCCGCCTGAAGCGGGATCCGATGGCTGTCGAGGCGCTGCTGGCCGATCGTGCCACCGTCTAGTAACGACGACATAGCGTCGTAGCATCTTCCTCTGAGGAAAGTGCGTCCGCTTGGCCGTAGATACCCCTGGAGGGTATGATAGGCGGTGGATCGTTCCTGACTCGCTCGGTGGCTGGTCGAGCCCTCAGCTTAAGGCGAAGACCAGGTATGGAGCAGCACGGCTCCCGAAGGAGACTGCTATGGCGACGGAGACCCTCTCCGTTCCCGAGATCCACTGTGACCACTGCAAGACGTCCATCGAGGGGGCCTTGACGTCGATTGGCGGCGTTGAGGCTGCCACCGTCGACATCCCGGCCAGGACGGTCACGGTGACCTACGACAAGGCGTCGGTCGACCGTGGCGACCTGATCGCGGCCATCGAGCAGCAGGGCTACGAGATCCCGGCCCAGTAACGACGACAGGCAGGGCGACAGGCGAGAGGCAGACATGACCGACACCACCCGCGAACCCGCAGCGCCGACGGGCATGGGCCAGCTGGACTTTGAGGTCCAGGGCATGACCTGCGGTTCCTGTGCTGTCCGGGTCCAACGTGTGCTCGGTCGGCAGCCGGGCGTGGCCAGCGCCGAGGTGAACTTCGCAACCGGGAAGGCCCGGATCGCCCCTGCCGGCGCGGTCGACGTCGGCGACCTGCAGGCCGCGGTGGAGCGCATCGGCTACCACATCAGCCCGGTTGGTTCCGGCGGGAAGGCGGACGCCGAGGCGCAGGCTGAGGCCGCATGGCGCCGGCGGCTGGTCGTGGCGATCCCCCTGGCGTTGGCCCTGGTCGTCCTGGCCATGCTGCCCGGCGGGGCCATGGAGCAGCCCTGGGGCAGGCTGACAGCGCTGGCCCTGGCCACGCCGGTGCAGTTCTGGGTCGGCTGGCCGTTCCTGCGCGAGGCCACCCGGCGGGCCCGGCGGCGCACCGCCAACATGGACACCCTCATCGCCATGGGGACCCTGGCCGCCTACGGCTTCTCAGTGGCCCAGCTGCTCACCGGTGGGATGGAGCTGTACTTCGAGGCCGCCGCGGTCATCATCGCCTTCCTCGTCCTGGGCCGTTTCTTCGAGGCCCGGGCCAAGGGTCGGGCCGGCCAGGCCATCCGGGCCCTGCTCGAGCTCGAGGCAAAAGAGGCCAGGGTGCTCCGCGACGGCCAGGAAATCATGGTCCCGGTGGAGCAGGTGGCGGTCGGCGACCTGCTCAAGGTCCGCCCGGGCGAGAAGGTCCCGACCGACGGCGAGGTCGTCGCCGGGGCCAGCGCCGTGGACGAGTCCATGCTCACCGGCGAGTCCGTGCCGGTCGAGAAGGCGGAGGGCGACCCAGTGACGGGGGCCACGGTCAACACCAGCGGCGCCCTGACCGTGCGCGCGACCAGGGTCGGGGCCGAGACCGCCCTGGCCCAGATCGTCCGGCTCGTGGAGGACGCCCAGGCGTCCAAGGGTCACATCCAGCGGCTGGCCGACCGCGTGGCCGGGGTCTTCGTCCCGGCCGTCATCGCCATCGCCCTGGCCACCTTCGCCGCCTGGACCCTGCTGGCCGGCGACCCGCAGGCCGGCCTGGTCGCGGCCGTGGCCGTGCTGATCATCGCCTGCCCGTGCGCGCTCGGCCTGGCCACCCCAACGGCCATCATGGTCGGGACCGGCCGGGGGGCCGAGCTCGGCGTGCTCATCAAGGGGGTGGAGGTGCTGGAGCAGACCCGCCGCATCACCACCGTGGTCTTCGACAAGACCGGCACCCTGACCCGCGGGGAAATGACCCTCACTGACGCCGTCGCGGCGACCGGGCTGGACGAGGCCGAGCTGCTGCGCCGCGCCGGAGCGGTCGAGGCCGACAGCGAGCATCCCATCGGCCGCGCCATCGCCACCACAGCTCGCCAGCGGGACGGCGCGCTGCCCGAGGCCGGCGGGTTCCAGGCCCTGGCCGGCCGCGGCGCCCGGGCCGACATCGACGGCGCCACCGTCTGGGTCGGGCGCCCCAAGCTCATGGCCGACGCCGGCCTGCTCACACCTGCAGCCATGGACGACGCCGCCGAGCGGCTGGAGAGGGATGGGAAGACCGCCGTCTTCGCCGGCTGGGATGGCGAGGTCCGCGGCGTGCTGGCGGTCGCCGACACCCTCAAGGACGACGCGACCGACGTGGTCACTCGCCTGCACGGCATGGGCCTGGAGGTGGCCATGCTGACCGGCGACAACGCCCGCACCGCCCAGGCCATCGCCCAGCGGGTCGGCATCGACCGGGTCCTGGCCGAGGTGCTCCCCGAGGACAAGGTGGGCGAGGTGGCTCGTCTCCAGGGCGAGGGGCGGGTGGTCGCCATGGTGGGGGACGGCGTCAACGATGCGCCGGCCCTGGTCCAGGCCGACCTCGGCATCGCTATCGGCACCGGCACAGACGTCGCCATCGAGGCCAGCGACCTTACCCTGCTCCGCGGCGACCTGGCTGGTGTGGCCACCGCCATTGAATTGTCGCGGCGGACTTACCGGACGATCGTCCAGAACCTGGGCTGGGCCTTCGGCTACAACGTGGCCGCGATCCCCCTGGCCGCCCTCGGCCTGCTGAGCCCGATCGTGGCCGGGGCCGCCATGGCCCTGTCCAGCGTCAGTGTGGTCGGCAACTCGCTGCGGCTGCGTCGCTTCGGCCGCCGCGGGTCCTGACCAGCCGCGTCCTGAATCCCGCGTGCCTCCGGCGCCTGTTATTCGGACGAGGATCGGGATAGCCACACTGGAGACCTGATCCCACGCAGGGAGGTTGCGGGCATGAGCTATGCCAAGCGGATGCTGGACACCTACCCGCGCGACTTCAACCTCGACGCCGGCATCCTGGCCGCCACCATCGACGCCCTGTCGGACTGCGCCCAGGCCTGCACCGCCTGCGCCGACGACTGCCTGTCCGAGGAGATGGTGGCCGAGCTGACCAAGTGCATCCGCCTGAACCTGGACTGCGCCGATGTCTGCACGGCGACGCTGCAGGTGGTCAGCCGCCAGACCGACTACGACGCCAACGTGACCCGGTCCGTGCTCCAGGCATGCATCACGGTCTGCAAGAGCTGTGGGGACGAGTGCGAACGGCACGCCCAGATGCACGAGCACTGCCGGGTCTGCGCCGAGGCCTGCCGCCGCTGCGAGCAGGCCTGTAACGATTTGCTGGCGGCCATGAAGTAGTCAGTTTGGCTGAGCGTCCACGCCAGTGCGCGGTCAGGCGGCGGCCGTCGGGCGGACAGCGCCGATGTAGTCGTTGCGGATCATTGGCTGGATCCGGACCACGGCGCCGGTGTAGGGGGCGACGATCATGTTGCCGGCGCCGATGTACATGCCGACGTGGTAGATGGTGCTCGGATCGGACAGGTTCTTGGCGCCGAAGACAAGGTCGCCCGGTTGCAGGTCGCCTGGATCCAAGACCCTGGCGCCGGCGTACCACTGCTCGCGGGAGGTGCGCGGGAGCTGGACCCCTGCCTCCTTGTAGGCGCGTTGCATCAGCCCTGAGCAGTCGTAGAAGCTGTCGCCCTCGGCACCCCAGACGTACGGTTTGCCGAGCTGGGTGTAGGCGAATTGGATGGCGATCGCCGCAACATCGTGGTTCGGCGGCAGTGCTGGGCCGCCACCCAACGAAGTCGGTGTGGCCGCCTCGTAGGTGGACGCAATCGTCAGCACCTTGGTCACATACCAGTTGGCGTGGTTGTAGGCGAAGACGGCTCGCGACAGGTCGCCGCCTCTGCCGCCGCCGTTGCGGCACAGGTAGGACGCGGCGGTGAAGACGGCGTCGGCCGGGTTGTAGACGTTGCTGATCCCGTCGCCGTCTCCATCCACCGCATAGGCGCCGAAGGTGTTGCCGGCCTTGCCCCCGATCCCGATCTGCATGGGCCCGGCGGCGCCGGCGAAGTTGGCGCCCGAGGTGACCCCCGGTGCCTGCAGCCGGCCGTGGTTCGTCTCGACCTTGCCGATGGCGGCCAGGACCGACCAGGGCAGCCCAGGGCAGGTGTCGGCCGCCGATCGATAGAGGGCCAGGTAGTCCGGAGGTATCTCCTGCTGGGCGGTCGGGCTGGCGGTGCTGCCGCCGAGGATGCCGACCGACGCCATCATCACCAGGCCTATGAGGAACGTCATGCACACGGCAAGACCGACGAGCAGTTTCGTCATGGCAGCCGCTGCATGGCCGGTGTCAGCTCTGGGAGCGGCCAGGACCACGGGGGTGTCGAGGGCCTGTCCATACCGATCAGCCTACGACGCAGCGTCGTAGGTGACAATCCTCGGGGGCGTCGGACTCGTCCGTGGTTGGCGGTCCATTGGCCACCGAGACGCCTGAGTGTCAGAGCCGCCTGATGGAACCAGCCGGCAGGTCAGTGAGGCGGGCACAGGTCGATCAGCAGTCCAAGGAAGGAGACGTGCTCGAGGATGTGGTCCAGGGCCACCGCCGAGGCGAGCAGGAGCAGCCCCGCCGGCAGGTACACCAGCAGCCGTCGCCCGACCGCCAGGCCCCGGGTCGGCGCGGACCGCAGCGCCTCGAGCCGCTCAGCCACTGTCTCCGGGGCTGTGAACGCGGCGATGTCCGGCATGGCGGCCAGCTCGGCAACTCGCAGCAGTGCGGCATGGACGTTGGCTCGGTCCGACGAGCCAGGTCCTGCCGCCGCTTCGTCCGCCCACCGCTCGACGGCACAGCGCAGCGCGGTCACTCCTCGGCGGACCATGGGCACCAGCCCCAGACTGCGCTCCGCAACGCGCGCGAGCAGCAGGTAGCGCTGGTGACGATGCTGAACGTGGGCGACCTCGTGGCGGACCACGGCGGCCAGCTCGTCCTCGGACAGGGCGGTGATGAGGCCCCGGGACATCACCACCTGCCCAGGGCGACCGGCGGTGCTGAACGCAACCAGCTCCTCGCTGGGCAGCACGACCAACCGGTGGCCACCGAGCGTGCTGTGCCAACCGATCTCCTGCTCAACCCTGGCCGTACGGTGCCGGCGGCGAACTCCCAGCGCCGCGCGGCCGGCCAGGAGCGCGATGACCGCAGCGGCAACCGCCGCAGCGATGCCGACCGGCGCCCCGCCCGGGGCGACGTGCTCGCACATGTCGGCGATGTCCTCCAGACCCACGGTCCGGAGCATGGTTGGAGCGGCCTGGAGGGCCAGGCTTGCTTCGACGACGATGGCCCCGGCCGCGAGCAGCCCGGCGCAGACTCTGGTCCACTCGGCCGGCGGGAG
>DASUPQ010000648.1 GCA_036280995.1 Actinomycetota bacterium
ACTCTAACGCCGACGGCAAGGGACAAGCTCAACCTGCGGGTTGCGAGACAACCGGGAACCTCTGCCGGGCGCACGGTACTGGGGTACGGCCATCGTCTGCCCCCACCGTCCACGACCACCCGGGTGTCCGAGCATGCCCACCAGGAGGACGAGGCTGGGCTGTGCCCGCGATCCTTCCCATCCGGCTGGGCTGCCAGCCCACCCGTGCTTGAGTGGTCGCTGACCGACCTCACCAGCGCCAACCGGGTACACCCTCCAGGGCCTCGACCCGCTCGGGGGGCTGGGTGCCGGCGCGTGGGCCTGACGGCCCCCGAGGGGCGCTGGAGCAGGGGTAGGCGCCCTCGGTCGGTGGCCCGGCGCTTCCCCGCGGGCCGCCCACGCCAGAGGCCCCGAGCCATCACCGGGGGCCTCTGTGCGTTCCTGACTCGTGCTGCACGGCCTATGATCGCGGCCAATGGACACCACGGTCGTCGCCGCAACCGCCATCGGGGCAATGGCAGGCTTGATCGGCGGCCTTGGTGGGCCGGTCATCACCGCTCGAATACAGCGATCGAACGAGCGGAGCCGACAGCGTGAGCGGGCCGCAGAAGTGCTCGGCTTGGCCGGGCTGCTGCTGACCGAGCTGAATCCCGGCAGTGTGCTGGTGCCGATTTACGTCGCCCCGGTGCTGCAGTCGAGCGAGCAAGACGCGATCGGCGAGGCCTTGGCCAAGCTCGCCAAGCTCGACCAGCGAGTGCCCGTCGTTAGAGAGAACCTTGCGACGCTTGCTGGCTGGTGGTCCACCGCCACGGGATCGGACTTGGCAGAGCAGCTACAGGCGGCGATCTTCGAACTCCGCCGCTTGGACGGGTTGCTGATCGAGGATCTCCGCGTCCATGACGTCACCCCGGACCTTCGAGATCGAGCGTTCGAGGTCTGGAAGGACGCGAACTCACTGGCGAGCCAGCTCCGTGCCGAGATCCGTGGGGACGCCGGGCCACCGCCGCCGAAGCTCCCGCCGTCACCGCCGCCGAAGCTCCTGCTTCCAGCGCGTCCCGAGTCATGGACGGGCTCAGCGCCAAGGGGATGGGAATGGCTCCAACGTTGGCTTTCCGGCTGAAGGGGTGCGGGCTATCCGTCAAGGGCAAGTTCGCTGCGCTCGTGCTTCGGCGCCCTTGACGGGCGGGTCGACCTGCGCCGACGCGGCCTCGAGACCAACCTCGAACAGCATGGCCTGGTCAAGCCGGGGGGGTGCCCCCCCGGGACCCCCCGCGGACTGCCTAGCGTTGCCGCGCTCGTCTCGCCGGACGCCGAGGTGCAAATAGATGCGGTCGCCCTGCCACTCGACCTCGTCGACCTCGCGCTTGCAGTACTCCTTGCAGCCAGCTTCGAAGGCCAGCACCTCCTCATCCTGAGGGAAGTGCTGCAGCTGTCTCAGCATCTCTCGAACGGTCATTCCCCGAGGGTAGCTTGGCTGTGTAGTTTCTCGAACATCAGTTCGAGAAAGGAGGTGCGGAGTGGGGCCGCACTGTTCCTTCTGCGGGACCTTCACCGGGCCCTTCAGCCAGGTCCAGGGCCTGTGCACGGTGCTGATCTGCATCCCGTGCCTGAAGGTCCACCAGGCCCAGCCGAACACCCTGCTCGGCCTCCACGACCCGGGCGATCCGTGGGTTCCGTGGGGCTGTCCGATCCACGGCTGCGGCCGCTGGTTCATCGGCTCCTGGTGTCTCGAGTGGCATACCACGGCCGAGCATCCCGGCTGGACGGCCACCTACGAGCTGCTGCGGCCCTACCCGAACCAGCGCCAGCGGGTCGTGTTCCGGCGGGTCGAGGACCCGGCCCACTGATTGGCTGGCGTCGACCAGGACCTGGCCCGACGAGTCAGGTTCAGCGGCGCCGGCGCCAAAACGCCCGCACGCCCAGCACCACGCAGCCGACCAGGACCACGGTGACGAAGGCGACCCAGGTCGGTTCCAGCGGTGGCGTCTTACGACCTCTCCAACCGACGCGCGCCCCTGCCCTGCCGGCATTAGCTGCAAACAGGCGAACGCCCCCGGCCGTGGTAGCGACCGAGGGCGTTCATGTCCCCCTTGGCAGGTGCCAGAAGAAGCGCCTATAGAGCAGCAGCCACTACATCGGGTCAGTCCACGGCTCGCGCTTGGGGAGGCGCTCCTCGGCCTCAAGCAGCCGACGAACCACCAGCAGCTTGCCCATGTAGGTCGTCCAGGGCCGGGCTGGCGGCTTGCCAGTCCGGATCGGTGACCACCGGATCAGCTTCCCCACTACCCGCAGCCAGGTCTCAGCGGCCAGATCCTCGGCGGCCCCGGGGGCAAGGATCCTGAGATAGCGCAGCACGCTGGGCTGGAGGTCGCGGTACAGCACGGCGAAGGCATGCTCGTCCCTCCCCGGTGGCGTCCGCGAGCAGGACCGCGAAGGCCGGGCCAATCATCGCCCTCCGGCCCCATCATCGACGCCAACCCGGACGGCCACAGTCCGGCCTCCAAGCAGCAGATGCCGGATCGGCGCCCAGGTCACCTGCGCGCTGCCGTCCACCCGTGTCGCCTCCCTGATGGACCGGATCAAGGTGCCACACCGCCCACCTTCGCCCAGTGACTGTCAATCACGCAGCCTGGGGCATGCAGCCGACGTTCCACGACGGCTGCATGGTTAGGCACGCCAGCAAATGCGGCAAGGCCAGCGCGGTCCCGCCTGACGGCTTCACCACGTCAGCTTTCCCTCGGAGCGATTGGGCGGCGCAGACAACACCCTGACGGGCAGCGACGCTCAGCCCCTCACCGACCACAGCATCGGGCCGTCGTGATCTCCCCTCAGCTCGACCATCGCCGTGGAAGATCATCCACGACGCCAACAGGTTGTGGTGCTTGTTCGGTCAAAGGGACGTTGACCACAAGATGGTGTGGTGACCGATGCAGCCCGTACCTACCACAGATCCGTGGAGCCCGAATCGCGTCCGTACGTCATATCGCATACCCTGGCCCGCCGTCGGGCGCTACCACTTGCACTTCTCCTCCGGAGTACCGGAAGGTTCCTGGTGGAGTCACTGCTCAACCCCAAGCAGACGGCCGACCTGGCCAGCCTCCTGAGTGCGGTCAGCTCGCAGGCTCGCCTTGGCAGCGGCTACCGCGATCAGGCCGGCTACTGGGCCGGCCAGGTCGGCCCCAGGCTAGCCGCCGGCGATGTGCAGAGCATCGCGTGGCTGCTGGAGGACGTGGCCGGCTCGCCCTGGCTACCGGAGCCCATGCAGCAGTGGGCCAGGGCCTGGGCCATGACCATCAGGGAGCTGACCAGCGGCCACGACGCGTTCTGAGCAACAACCCGTCGCCGCAAGCCGTACGTGCCGGGTCAGCAGCATCTCCAATCAGCGTTCAGCTGTGGCAGGTGCTGCCGGGCTACACCAACGGCCAGAAGTATCTCTACGAGGGCGGCGCGGAGCGCAAGACCTACAGTGACCTGGATGCCTCCTGGAGCCACCGCTCAGCGGTCAGCGCCCGGGAGGCCGGGAGCTTCTACGGCTACAAGCTCCACCGGGCCGTGTGCGCCGAGACAAGCCTGCCGTTGGCGTGGCGGGATGGAGACGGCCAAGGCGGCCGAGTCCAGCTTCGCGGTGCCGCTGCTGATGCGGTGAAGGCGCGAGGGTTCCGCCCTGAGGTTGCCGTGCCCGACATGGGCTATGACCACGAGGTGGTCTGCCAGCAGTGAGCAGCGCGACTGCCGCCCGGTCATCCCGCTGCGTGAGACGCCTGCCGTCAAGGCCGGCAAGCACAAGCCGCCGACGTGTGAGCACGGCGAGTGGACGTTCGCAGGCTCGGATGTCACCACCGGGCAGCCAAGGGGGTGCTGCCTGACAGCTGAGTGCTCCTCGGCGAGCCGGTGGATCGGGGCCGGCCTCTGAACACCCTGATCCCGCGATCCTCGCTGCGGAAGAAGCTCTACCGCCTGCGTGGCGCACTCGAGCGGGAGAACGGCCGGCCAAGCACGAGCACATTCGATCATCGCCGTACCCGGACCAGTCCAGTGATGCTCCTCAGGGCCTTGCTGTCGCTCCGCCGTCGCCAATTTTGAC
>DASUPQ010000649.1 GCA_036280995.1 Actinomycetota bacterium
GTGGCACTGCCAGGCGTCGGGCCACCTGGCGGCCACGGTCAGCACCGGGTCGACGAACAGTCGGGGCTCGCAGGCGATGCCTGAGCGCTGCAGGATGGCCGGGGTGCCCAGGCCGCCGGCGGCCAGCACCACCAGGTCGGCGGTGTCCCGGCGGCTGCCGAGCGGTCCGCGGCTCACCACACCAGTTACCCAGCCGTCGCGGACTGTCAGGCGCTCGACCCGGCAGCCGGTGACCAGGCGTGCCCCGCGGGCGACGGCCTCGTCCAGGTAGCGGCGGCTGTCCCACTTGGCCCCGTAGGGGCAGCCGAGCACGCAGCGGCCGCAGTGCCGGCAGGCCGCCTGCCCGGTGGTCATCTTGGGGACGGGCCGCGGGTCGAGGTCCAGCTCGGCGCAGGACGCGAACAGGCGCCGGGTGGTCGGGTGCCAGCGGGCCTGGTGGACGGTGGACAGGTGGATCTCCCGGCTGATCTGGTCGAACTCGGGATCCAGGTCGATCCCCAGCGCCCTGATGGCGCCGTCGGCGCGGATGCCGTTGCCGGTGGCCATCGGGGTGGTGCCGCCCACCCCGATCCCGTTGACCAGGTACATGTCCCCGGTGCGGCGGACCTGCATGGCGGGAAAGACGGCGCGGATGAGCCGCGGGTCGAAGAGCACGCGGCTGTCGCGCAGCCGCTCGACGGTCGCGCGTTCCAGGCCGAGGCGGCGGAACGGACGGCCGGCCTCCAGCACGGTGACCTCGAAGGGGCCTTGCAGCTCTCGGGCGACGGTCGCCCCGCCGGCCCCGCTGCCGACCACGATCGCGGTCCTCATCCCGCTCGCCTCCTTGGGCGCAGCCGGGCCAGGCAGGCCGGCGCACCTTCGGTGATCCGCTGGGTGAACTCCAGGCGGTCGGCGCCGGACAGGCCGGCCAGCAGGCCGGAGTCCAGCGCGCCGACCAGCCGGCAGACCTCGGCGCTGTAGACCTCGCTGAACGGGCAGCGCCGGACGGTGATCTCGCCGCGCCCGTTGCCGCGAAGGTCGATGTCGAGCAGCCCGTACACCATCCGGGCCGCGGCCATGGCGTCCTCGGCGGTGTGCAGGCGCAGGCCGGTCCGGAGGCGGGCGCCGAGCGCGCGGGCGCCGCGCTCCAGCCGATCGTGGAGTGCGGGCAGGTCCTGCCCGTCCCGCAGGGCGGCCTCGGCCTGGTCCCGGGTGAACAGGGCGTAGCGGCGCAGCAGCGCCTCGGCGTCGAGCCCGTCGAGTGGTGGGACCGGGCAGCCGAACCCGGCCGCGGTGGTGGCGAACAGCGCCCGCAGGGCGGCACGCCGCGCGACCGCGGGGATGTGGCCGTCCAGCAGCCGCACGGCTAGGCTCATCGCCGGCTCCTTCCTGCGGGTGCGGGCGCCTGGTCGTACAGCGAGGCGATCACGTCGCCCAGCTGCTCGGCCACCGCCGCCCGTCTGAGCTTGAGGTTGGTGGTCAGCGTGCCGCCCTCGACCGTCAGGTCGTAGGGCAGGACCTTCCAGCGCCGCACCTGCTCCGGCTGCTCCAGGCGGGCGTTCAGCGCGGCCATGGCCCGGTCCAGCCCGGCCGGTGCGGAGCCGCCGGGCTCCTCGGTCCACACCAGTGCCGCGCAGTACGGCCGGCCCTCGCCCACCACCATCGCCTCGGCCACGCCGGGCAGCGCCCGCAGCATGGCCTCGACCTTGGCCGGGTGCAGGTACTTGCCATAGGCGGTCTTGAGCAGCTCCTTCTTGCGGCCGTCGATGACCAGGAAGCCGCCGGCGGTGAGGTGGCCGAGGTCGCCGGTGGCCAGCCAGCCGTCGCGGAACGGCTGCTCCATGCCGGCGTCGACATAGCCGGTTGTCACCTGCGGCCCGCGGACCAGGACCTCCCCGTCGGCGGCGATCCGCACCGAGGTCTCCGGCAGTGGCGCGCCAACCGTGCCGATCCGGTTGCGGCCGTGGCGGTTCAGGGTGACCAGAGGCGCCTCGGTGAGGCCGTAGGCGTCGTGGACCTCGACCCCCAGGTCGCGGAGGCGGCCGAGCAGGTCCGGGCTGGCCGGCGCCGAGCCCACCATGAGCTGGGCGCAGCGGTCCAGCCCGGCACGCCGCAGCAGCGCCCGCCGCAGCAGCGCCCGTTCGAGCGCGCGCTCCAACCCAAGCGGGCCGGCAAGCCAGCGGCGTCCGAGGCGGCTGGCCGTCAGCGCCTCCCACGCCTTCTCGTACAGCCGCGGAACCGAGAAGAAGATGGTCGGCCGGACCCGGCGCAGCGCCTCGCCGACCTGCCGGAAGTCGTCCAGGAAGCTGACCCGCACCGGCGCCGGCAGCCAGTAGGGGGCGTAGGTGGCCAGGATGCCTTCCACCACATGGTTCATGGGCAGGAACGACAGGTAGGCGGCGGGCCGCGTCCTGGCCGTCCAGGGCAGCAGGCCGGCCATGGTCTCGGCCATCCAGCGCAGCTGCCGGTGGGTGAAGGCGACCCCTTTGGGCGGCCCGGTCGTGCCCGAGGTGTAGCGGATCGTGGCCAGGTCGTCCGGCCCGACCGGCGCGATCTCCGGCCCGGGGTCGGCGGCCCCGGCGCCAAGGAAGTCCGCCCAGGCGAGTACGCCCGCAGGCGCCGGCCCGGGGCAGAACGACACCACCGGGAGGCGGGAACGCAGCTCGCCGAGCCGCGACAGGACGGCCGGCGCCCCGACCAGCAGCAGCCGGGCGCCGCTGGCGGCGAGGACCTCGTCGAGCTCGGCGGGAGGGCTGGTCGGGTGCACTGGCACCCCGACCGCGCCGGCCAGGCCGATCGCGACGTCAACGGTCAGGTAGCGGGTGCTGTTCAGGCCGACAACCGCGACCCGGTCGCCCGGGCCCACTCCGAGGCGCCGCAGGGCACCGGCGGCCGCCAGCATCTCGGCACGCACCGCCCCGGCGTCGCGGTCGACCGCCACCGAGCCGCTGAGATCCTGGTAGGAAACCGGCCGGGCCCCGCCGGCCAGCCGGTGCAGGATCTGCTCGTGGACGGTCCGGTCGCAGCGGTGCATGAACCCGTGGGCGGTGGCGTAGGTGAGCAGGCGCGGCAGGTACGCCCGCCAGTCCGGTGCATAGGGACCGAGCAGCCGGTCGGCGTGGTCACGCCGGAAGCGGCGGCGCTCGGCCAGGTACGGCTGTAGCGCCCGCAGCTCTCCGGGGAGCGCGCCGGGCAGCGGCACGAACAGCGGCCATGGCGGTCGCAGGTCCAGGTGCTCGGCCGCCCAGCAGCGAGTGGCCTCGATCAGCTCGGCTGCGGTCGGCAGCGACTCGAACGGGGCGGTCAGGTGGACGGTCCGGCCCTCGGCCGCCCGGTCGAAGGTGAGGCGCACGATCGCGTCGGCGACCCAGTCCACCGGGACGATGTTGACCCGCAGCCCGGGCCGGACCGGCACCAGCCGCCGCCGCCCGGTGAGGTAGCGGCGCAGCGGCGCGTACACGGTGTTGAAGGTCCGGACCGCACCGGTGCGGCTGTCGCCCACGATCATGGCCGGCCGCACGACCGTGACCGGCAGCGCCGACGCCGCCGCCCGGACCAGCCGCTCACCCTCGTACTTGCTGTGCTCGTAGCCGTTGGCGAAGCCGTACCGGCCGGTCAGATCGTCCTCCGGCACGTCGTCGGGCCGCAGTCCGGCCACGTACGCGGTCGACACATGGGTGAGCCGCGCGAGGCCGTGGTCGCGGTGGGCGGCGGCGGCCAGCTCGAGCACGTGGTCCACGCCGGCGACATTCGTGCGGCGCAGCTCGGCCAGCGGGGCGGCCACCCGCAGGTCGGCGGCGGCGTGCACGACGTGGCTGACCCGCCGGCTGAGCCCGCGCCAGTCGGCCGGGTCCAGGCCCAGCCTGGGCGCCCGCACGTCGCCGGCGACGGCCAGGACCCGCCCGCCGGCGATCCCGGCGGCCAGCTCGGGCCAGTCCCACCAGGCGCGGGCCAGCCGGCGGGTGGCCGCCTGCGCGTCCGCCGCCCGGACCAGGGCCACCACCTCGTGGTCAGTCCGCTCGACCAGGCGGCGGGCGACCTGGGCGCCGAGGAACCCGGTGGCGCCGGTGACCAGGACTACGCCGCCCATGCCGGCTCACCCCACCCGTGCCCCAGCACGAACCCGCGCAGGAGCTCGCGGTTGCGCCGCGCCGCCGCGGCATGCACCAGGTGGCCATGCCGGAGCGCGGCCCGGACCGGCGCCGGGTCGGCGAGCAGCCGCTCGACCCGCTCCTCGACCGAGGCGAACACCTCGGGCGAGGCCCCGCCCTTGACGAACAGGTCGTCGGCCAGGCCCAGCTCCTGATACAGGCTGACCAGCCGCAGGTCGTGGCCGACGGCGAGCTGGGGCACGGCCGCGGCCATGGACAGCACGGCCGCGTGGTAGCGGGAGGTGACCAGCAGGTCCAGGCTGCGCAGCAGGGTGGTCATCCGGGAGGCGTCGTGCTCGCGGGAGGAGAACACCCGGGCCCGCGCCCCATGCCGCATGCGGTCCCGGACCGCCCAGGCCAGCGGCTCGTCCAGCTCCTCCATGCCGATCAGCGCCACCGGCCGCCCCTGCCGGGCCACGATGCCGTCGGCGAGGGCCGCATAGCCCTCGGCCAGGGCGCGGCTCGTCCGCCGCCGCGCCGACGAGTGCGCGAAGTAGTACGGCCAGCGGTAGCAGTCCTGCTGGCGGCCCCACGGCCGGACCACCACCGGGAAGCGGCTGAAGTCCACCAGGGCCAGCCCGACCGCCCCGGCGCCCTCCGGCCACGTCGCCTCCAGCCAGGCGGCGTCCTGCGGGTCGGGCTGGAAGTTGAAGGCGTTGTCGGCGGTCGCGGTGATCGGCGCGGTGACCCCCCAGGACCGCAGCCGCTCCGCGGCGGCCGCTGACCTGGTCACGATCAGCTCGCTGCGGCTCGCCACCCGGCGGGTCAGCCACCGGTCGAGCTGGGATAGCTGGCCGGCGTCCACCGCGTAGGCCAGGGACGGCTTGCCGGCCTCGTCGGCGCACCGGGTCGCCCACAGGAAGTACCACAGCAGTGCCGGTGTCCAGGTGTCCATGTAGGCGCTGCCCTCGACCAGCACGACCAGGTCGTGGTCGCGGACCAGCCTGCGGACGGCGGCAACGAAGACTGTCGGGATCGGGGCGATCCGCAGCGTGGGACCGGGTTGCAGGTAGCGGCGCAGGTTGGCCGCGTTCAGGGTGGGAACGGTCAGGCGGGCGTCTGGGCCGAGGACCGCTCGCAGGTCGGCGATGTCGGCCTGCAGGAGTGCCTCGGCGCCGGTGTTGTTGGCGCCGTTGTACCCGACCAGCAGGGCGGTGGGTGCGGTCATATCGCCTTCCGGCTCGACGGTTCTGGCTCCTAGGTTCAGCGTGACCTGCCGCTGCTCCTGCGCCTACGGCCGGGCGGCACGCCAGCTTCGGGACCATCGGCAGCCGATGGGGCCTTCGGACCGTGGAATCGCGGTCCCACTGGCTCGTGCGGTCCGCCGCCGGAGGTGGGATGGTGACGGGGAGGAGGTGGCAACCATGACCGACCTGCGGACGCCTGCCAGCGAGCCGGGGCTCCGCGAGCAGGCGACCAGTCGTCTGCGGAAGAAGCGGGACTTCAGCGCGCACCTGCTCGCCTACGTGCTGTTCAACGGCGCCCTGGTGATCATCTGGGCGCTGACCGGGGCCAGTTTCTTCTGGCCGGCGATTCCGATGCTGATCTGGGGCATCGGCCTGGTGTTCCACGCCTGGGACATCTACCAGCAGCCGTTCAGCGAGCAGCAGATCCAGCACGAGTTGAAGCGGATGCGCTGACGCGCCCCGCTGGCCGGACCCGCGTCGTCACTCGGCGCGGGTCCTGTGCCTGGCCTGCTCGTCTTCCACCCGGGAACGAGGCCCCGCTGGGCGAGCCAACTTCTTTCAGATCGCGTACAAGGCTGGTGCCAGCTTCCGCCGCGCCGCCAACCCGATCCAGCGCTCCTGATCCCTCGCAAGGCACCGTGCTGGTGCTGGTGGGACGCTCAGCGGACGACCAGCACCGGCCAGCGGGCGTGATGCAGCAGCCGGGTGGAGACCGACCCGAGCAGCAGCCGGTGGGCCGCCGAGTGGCCCCGAGCGCCGACGACGACGAGGTCGGCGCCGTTCTCCTCCGCACCCAGCTCGAGCTGGACGGCCGGGTCGCCGGTCCGCACCTCCAGCCG
>DASUPQ010000650.1 GCA_036280995.1 Actinomycetota bacterium
ACCTCGACCTGGCCGGCGCCGAGCCCCACGCCCGCGACGCCGCCATCCGCTTCGGGCAGGTCGGCTGGCCGGGCCTGGGGGTCGCCTACGGGATCCTCGGGCTGCTGCTGGTCTACTCGGCGATCACCTATGACCCCGAGAAGGCCACCGGCATGGACACCGCCCTCAAGACCCTGGCCGGCCAGCCGTACGGGACGTTCCTGCTGCTCGTCGTCGCGGCCGGTCTGGCGTGCTTCGGGGCGTACTGCCTGTTCGACGCCCGCTACCGCCGCGGCTGACCCGGCGGCTCCAGGCGGCGGCCGCCCCGGCGGCCAGGGCGACCCCGCAGGCGACGGGGACGACGTCGCCGGCCCGCACGTACGGGGTGCGCTCGGCCGACAGGGGCAGCTCGGCCACGGCCGCGCCCCGCCAGCTCCCCGGCGCCCAGGCGAGGCGGCGGCCGCGGGCGTCGAAGGCGGCCGAGGTCCCGCTGAGCGCCCCCTGCAGCACCGGCCGGCCCGACTCCACCGCCCGCACCGCGGCCAGGCTGGCGTGCTGGTCGAGGCCCCAGCTGTCCTGGAAGGTGGTGTCGGCCGTCTGGATCACCACCAGCTCGGCCCCGCCGGCGGCCAGGTTCCGGGTCAGGTCGGGGAAGGCCGACTCGAAGCAGACCAGCGGGCCGACGGCCAGGCCCCCGGCGTCCAGCACGGCCAGGCGGGTGCCGCGGTGCCGGTCGACGGCGGCGGCGTCGGTGAGGCGGGTCACCCAGCCGAGCAGCGGCCGCAGCGGCACGTACTCCCCGAACGGCACCAGCCGCATCTTGTCGTAGCTGCCCAGGACCCCGGACGGGCCGACCAGCAGGGCGCTCTTGTAGATCCCGCCGGCCGCCTCCCGCTGGGCGTCGACATTGGCCAGGACCGGCCCGCCGGCGGCCCTGGCGGCGGCGGCCAGGCGGGCCACGTCGCCGGGGTTGGCCGCCGGGTCGCGGCCGACGCTGCTCTCGCCCCACACCACCAGGTCGACGCCCGCGGCCGGCCCGAGGGTGCGGCTGAGCCGCTCGCTGGCCCGGAACCGCTCCTCGACCGGGCCGACGACCCCGGGCTGGACGAAGGCCACCGTGGCCGTCCCGGCCGGCGCCGGGGCCGGCCGCAGCGCCCAGAAGGCGAACGCGGCCAGGGGCAGGGCGACGGCGGTGGCCGCGGCCACGGCCCGGGTCGCGGCCGGGACCCGCGGGCGGGCGGCGGCGGCGACGGCCAGGTTGACGGCCACCAGCAGGAAGCCGAGGCCCCAGATGCCGCCGAGGGCGGCCACCGACAGCAGCGCCGGGGCGTTCCACTGGCTGGCCCCGAGCAGGCCCCAGGGGCCGCCCAGCCCCTCCCAGGACCGCAGCGCCTCCCCGGCCACGAACGCGCTCGGCACCAACACCAGGGCGGCGGCCAGCCGGGCCGGGCCGGGGCGGGCCAGGCCCCCGAGGAGCGCCCAGGCCAGCCAGCCGACCGGCAGCCAGAGCACGGCCAGGAGCATGGCCAGCGGGACCATGAACGGCCCCACCTTCGGCACCAGGAAGGCGTTGACGGCCAGGAAGAACCCGGTCCCGCCGAGCCAGGCCCGGACGGCCGCCTCGCGCCCGCTGGGGGCGGCCAGGGCCAGGGCCAGCAGCGGCGCCAGCCCGACCAGGGCCAGCCACCACCACCCGGGCTCCGGGAAGGCCAGGGCCAGCGGCGCCCCCAGCAGCAACGCCGCCAGCCGGCCGCCCCAGCGTGTCTGGCGCACCCTCATCTCCAGCAGGTCTCGTATGCGCCCGCGGCGCTCGTCACGGCCCCATCGGCCGGCCGGTCAGAGGTTCATGGCGACGTACTTGGTCTCCAGGTACTCGGCGATGCCCTCGGGGCCGCCCTCGCGGCCGATGCCGGACTGCTTGACCCCGCCGAAGGGGGCAGCCGGGTTCGACACCAGCCCCTGGTTGAGGCCGACCATGCCCGTCTCCAGGCCCTCCACGACCCGGAAGGCCCGCTTCAGGTCGCGGGTGTAGACGTAGGCGACCAGCCCGAACTCGGTGTCGTTGGCGGCCGCGACCGCCGCCTCCTCGTCGTCGAAGGAGGCCACCGGGGCCACCGGCCCGAAGATCTCCTCCTTGAGCACGCGGGCGTCGCCGGGGACGCCGGCCAGGACCGTCGGCTGGTAGAAGTAGCCGCGGCCGTCGCCCGGCCGCGCCCCCACGACCGCCCGGGCGCCCTTGTCGAGGGCGTCCGAGACCAGCTCCGACACCTTGTCGACGGCGTCCTTGTCGATCAGAGGGCCGACGGTGACGCCGTCCTCGGTGCCCCGGCCGACCTTCATGGCCCCCATCCGCTCGGCCAGCTTGCCGGCGAACGCCTCCGCCACCGGCTCGGCCACGTGGAAGCGGTTGGCGGCCGTGCAGGCCTCGCCGATGTTGCGCATCTTGGCGATCATCGCGCCCTCGACGGCCGCGTCCAGGTCGGCGTCGTCGAAGATCAGGAACGGCGCGTTGCCGCCCAGCTCCATCGAGACCCGCAGGACGTTGTCGGCGGCCTGGGCGATGAGGGTGCGGCCGACCTCGGTGGAGCCGGTGAACGACAGCTTGCGGGTCCGGCCGTCCTTGATCAGCGGCTCCATCACCGCCCCGGACCGCTTGGTGGTGATGATGTTGCAGACCCCCGGGGGCAGGCCCGCCTCCTCCAGGATCCCGCCAAGGGCCAGCATCGACAGGGGGGTGAGGGCGGCCGGCTTGATGACCATGGTGCAGCCGGCGGCCACCGCCGGGCCGACCTTGCGGGTCCCCATGGCCATGGGGAAGTTCCAGGGGGTGATGAGCAGGCACGGCCCGACCGGCTGGCGCATGGTCAGCAGCCGCCCCTTGCCGTTGGGGGCGACGGCGTAGCGGCCGTCGATGCGGACCGCCTCCTCGGCGAACCAGCGGAAGAACTCGGCCGCGTAGGCGATCTCGGCCTTGCTCTCGGCCAGCGGCTTGCCCATCTCCAGGGTCATCAGCAGGGCCAGGTCGTCGGCCCGGTCGTTGAGGAGCTGGAACGCCCGGCGCAGGACCTCGCCCCGCTCGCGCGGCGGATGGGCGGCCCACTCCGCCTGGGCGGCCACGGCCGCGTCCAGGGCGGCCATGCCGTCCTCCGGGGTGCCGTCGGCGACCTCGCAGAGCACCTCGCCGGTGGCCGGGTCCTCGACCGGGAAGGTCCCCCCGCCGCCGGCCTGGCGCCAGTCCCCGCCGACCAACAGCCGCGGGGTGACGGCGTCGACGACCGCCTGCTCCGATGGTGCGATGCTCATGGGCGCTGCCTCCTCTGGCGTCCCGGCGCGGACGCCGTTAGCGTAGCGCGCCATGGGCAGGCTCCGGATGGCCGCGGCGGCGGCGCTGCTGCTGGCCGCCTGCACGGGCGGCGAGCCGGACCCCCCGGCGCCGGCGGCCACCGCCCCGGCGCCCACCCGGGCCGGCGACCCGGCGTGGCGGACGCTGGCGGCGGCGCCGTCGGAGCGGACCGAGGTGGCCGCGGCCGCCGTTGGCGGGCGCATCTGGGTGCTGGGCGGCTACGCCCCCGACGGGGCCACCCTGGCCACCGCCGAGGTCTACGACACCGCCGCCGACCGCTGGTCGCGCGGGCCCGACCTGCCGGTGGCGGTCAACCACGCCATGGCCGCCACCCTCGACGGGGTGCTGTACGTCGCCGGCGGCAACGACGGCGACGGCCCCAGCACCCAGGCGCACCGCCTGGAGGGGGACCGCTGGCGCCCGCTGGCCCCGCTGCCCCAGGGCCGCTCGGCCGGCGGCCTGGTCGCCCTTGACGGGCGCCTCTACCTGGTCGGGGGCGTGGTCGATGGCGGCCTGGCCGGCGACACCCAGGTGTACGACCCCGGCGCCGACCGCTGGAGCGCCGCCCCCGGGCTGCCCACCCCGCGCGAGCACCTGGGCGCGGCCGCCAGCGGCGGCAGGGTGTACGTGGTCGGGGGCCGGACCGGCGGCATCGGCAACAACCTGACCACGGCCGAGGCCTTCGACCCGGCCGCCGGCCGCTGGAGCGCGGTCGCCGACCTGCCGACGGCCCGGGGCGGCCTGGCCGCCACCGCCACCGCCGCCGGGGAGGTGGTGGCCGTCGGCGGCGAGGCCGCGGCCACCTTCCCGGAGGCGGAGGCGTTCGACCCGGCCAGCGGCCGCTGGCGCTCCCTGCCGCCGCTGCCCACCCCCCGCCACGGGCTCGGCGTGGTCGCCGTCGGCGACGTGGTCTACGTCCTCGCCGGCGGTCCCCAGCCCGGCCTGCACACCTCGGCCGCCAACGAGGCCATCGACCTCGGCGGGTAGCGGATCCCCCTTGTGCCCGGGATTAGGTGAGCCTAATATCGGACCCGATGTTCGTCTGCCACTGCCGGGCCCTCACCGACGGAGAGATCTCCGAGGTGATCACGGGCGGAGCCTGCGACCTCGACGAGGTCGGGGACCGCTGCGGCGCCGGCATCACCTGCGGCGGCTGCTGCCCCCTGATCGAGGAGCTGCTGGCCCAGCACGCCGAGGCCGGGCGGCCGGCGGCGGTGGCGTCCTAGGGGCGGCCGGCGCGGCGCCAGCCGAGCGGGGTGGCGCCGTGGGCGCGACGGAAGTGCCTGGCGAAGTAGCCGGCATCCCCGTAGCCGACCCTGCGGCTCACCTCCTCCACGGTCAGGTCGGTCTGGACCAGCAGCCGACGCGCCTCGGCCATGCGCCGCTCGGCGATCCAGTCCTGCACGGTGCGACCGGTCCGGCGTCGCACCACCGTGGTGAGATGGCCCGGCGTCAGGCTCACCGCGCTGGCCACGTCCTTGAGCGAGATCCGCTCCCTGAAGCGTTCCTCGATGAAGCCGAACACGCCGGCGAGCAGGGGCTCGTCCTTGAGCCGGAGGTCCCCGGCGACGTCCACGGCCAGCCGCGACAGCTCCACCAGCAGCAG
Source organism: Actinomycetota bacterium (assembly GCA_036280995.1). Lineage (NCBI taxonomy): Bacteria > Bacillati > Actinomycetota > Actinomycetota bacterium. The sequence continues at coordinate 4,929 of DASUPQ010000650.1, forward strand.
CGTCAGGTGCGCGAGGGCCGCCTCCTGGTAGCCGTCGTGGCGGCCGCGCAGCTCGGTGTCGAGGGCCGCGAAGCGCTCGGACCACGCCGCCCGCTGGGCGGGGGCCACCCGCAGGCGCTGGGCGCTCCCGGAAGTCCCCCGGACGAACGGGTACAGCAGCGGGTGGGCGCGCCAGGAGAGGAAGGCGCCGGGTGCCTGGCCACCAAGGACCTCGGGCGGGAAGAACACCGCCCAGCCCTCGGCCCCGCGGAGGCCAGCGGCCTGCCCGCCGACGGCGATCACCTCGCCGGGGGCGACGACGTAGGCGTCGCCGGCCTCCACCGGCCACTCCCGGCCGGCCAGCCGCAACGACCCGCCGCCCCGTTCGAAGTAGGCGAGCACCAGAAAGTCGTGGGAGTGGGCGTGACCGGGCGGTGGCCCACCCGGCGGCAGCTCCCGGCCGAGGATCCGCAGGACCCCCACGGAGGGCTCGCCGGGCACCACCTGGTAGGTGAAGACCGGCGGTCCCGCCCCGCCGCCGTCCAGCATCCTCGTCCCACCCACGCCGGTCCCTCCCCTCCCACCGCCGCACCCCGCGGCCGGGCCCCCAGAGCCCAAAGATCATCTCAGGACAACCGAACATCCTGTCTTTTCCCCGCATACACCGACCGAAATACTGGTCCCATGGCAAAACATCGTACTAGGCAGGAGCGGAGGACGGGCATGGACGTCACGACGGAAGGTCGCGGAGACCACTACCTCCCCGGCATGGGACACGACCGGCTGCTGCCGCTCTACGACCCCCTCTGCCGGTTGCTGCGCATCTCCCGGTTCCATCGGCCACTGGTGGACCAGGCAGGCATTCGGCCGGGCCAGAGGGTCCTGGAGATCGGGTGCGGCACCGGGAACCTGGCCCTGCTGGTCGGGCGGCTCCAGCCGGGCGCGGAGGTCGTCGGGCTCGACCCCGACCCCAGGGCGCTCGCCCGCGCACGCCGCAAGGCCGAGCGACGGTCGCTTCCGGTGCGGTTCGACCGCGGGTTCGCGGAGAAGCTCCCGTACGCCGACGCGTCGTTCGACCGGGTGCTGTCCGCCCTCATGTTCCATCACCTGGGACCGGACGAGCGGGAGGGGGCGCTGCGCGAGGTGCGGCGCGTGCTCGAACCTGGCGGCTCCCTGCATCTTGTCGACTTCGGGGGAGCCAGGGAGCGCTCCGACGGGCTCATGGCCCGCCTGGGTCACCGAAGCCCGCGGCTGGAGGACAACTTCGGGGGCCGTATCCCCGCGCTCATGCGCGAAGCCGGTCTCGCCGACCCCTCCGAGGTGGCCCACAGGGTCTCGCGGGTCATGGGACGCCTCACCTACTACCGCGCCGTGGCGCCGGCCGCCGCCTAGTCTCGGACCTGCTGGGCCAGGTACAGGCCCTCGCCGATCTGGGCGATGGTGTCCAGCTGGGTCTCCCACCAGTCGACGTGCCGCTCCTCCTCGGCGATCATCGCGGCCAGGAACTCGCGGGTGCCCTGGTCGCCGATCTCGGCGCAGGTGGCCACGTAGCCGTCCAGGTTGCGGACCGCGGTCCGCTCCAGCTCGACGGCCAGCCGGATCTGCTCGACCGCCGTCTCGCCCACCTTGACCGTGCCCAGCCGCTGCAGGTTGGGGTGGCCCTCCAGGTAGAGGATGCGGTCGATCAGCTCCTCGGTGTCGCGCATCTCCTCCATGGCGATCTCGCGGTGGCGCCTGGCCAGGCGCTCGTAGCCCCAGTTGGCGCACATCCTGGAGTTGAGGAAGTACTGGTTGATCGCGGTCAGCTCGAAGGTCAGGTGCTGGTTGAGCAGCTCGAGGACGCGCGGGTCACCCTGCAAGGGGGCCCTCCTTGGGTCGGCGACGGAACGGTGAGGTGGGTAGTCTCCCTCAACCGCGGCCGCGGTGGGCGGCCACGGCCTCGCGCAGGGCCGGGGCGACCTCGGCCGCGAACCGCTCCAGCTGGCGGGCCGGGGACTCCGACGGCCAGAGCACGAAGGTGTCCATGCCGGTCTCGGTGACCAGCGGGAGGAGCTCCTCGACCCACTGGGCGGCCGGGCCGTCCAGGAACCCGCCGCCGCCCGGGCCGATCCGGCCGGAGATGTTGTAGAGGCGCCGGATGGCCGCCGGGTCGCGGCCGGCGGCCGCGGCCGCCTCGTCGATGCGGGCCTGGGCGGCACCGAGCCGTTCCGGGGGCACGTACGGCGAGGACGGCACCCAGCCGTCGGCCAGCCGGCCGGTCAGGGCCAGCATCCGCGGGCCGAAGCCCCCGATCCAGATGCCGATGGGATGGGCCGGCGCCGGCCCCGGCTTGACCCCCACGACCCGGTAGTGGGCCCCCTCGAACCGCACCGACGGCTGGTCCGACCACAGGTCGCGGAGAAGCCCGATGGCCTCCTCCAGGGCCTCGACGGCCTCGCCGGGGCGGCGGCGGGGGCCGCCCATGGCCGCGACCGCGTCCCAGAACGCGCCCGCGCCCAGGCCCAGCTCGAACCGGCCCCCGGACAGCAGGTCGAGGGAGGCGGCCGCCTTGGCCAGTATGGCCGGGTGGCGCAGGGGCAGGTTGGCCACGTCGGGGAACAGCCCGACCCGCTCGGTGGCGGCGGTCAGGGCGGCCAGCAGGGTGAAGGCGTCGAGGTAGCGGCGCTGGTAGGGGTGGTCCTGGACGCCGATCAGGTCGAACCCGGCCCGCTCGGCCAGCCGCGCCTCCTCCAGCAGCCCCCAGGGGTCGCGGGCCTCGGGGACCAGGAACCACCCGAACCGGACCGGCAGGCCGGCATCAGCCACGGCCGCCCGCCCAGATCCCGACCGCCCGGAACGCCATGGGCACGTCGACCAGGATGAGCTCGCTGGGCTCGTCGGCGGCGATGGTGAGCGACGGCTGGGCGGTCACCTTGGCGGCGTCGCCGGTGGCCACCGGCTCGCCGCCGAAGCGGGCCCGGCCGTCGATCAGGTAGGCGTAGGCGCCGCGCCCGGGGCCGACCGGGTGCTCGACCTGGTCGCCGGGGGCCAGCGAGGCCACGTGGACGCTGGCCTCCTGATGGATCCGGACCACCTCGCCGCCCTCGGGGCCCATCACCCGCAGCAGCCGGCCCGAGCGGTCCTCCTTGGTGAACACCTTCTGCTCGACCTCGGGCTCGAGGCCGGCGGTGTCGGGCAGGATCCAGATCTGGATGAACCGCATCGGCTCGGTCTCGGAGGCGTTCTGCTCCGAGTGCAGCGCCCCCGACCCCAGCGTCATGCGCTGCACCGCCCCGGCCGGCAGGGGGCCGGGGGCGCCCCCGACCGAGTCCTCGTGCCGGAAGCTGCCCTCGACCACGTAGGTGAGCCCCTCGACGTCCTGGTGGGGGTGCATCGGCCAGATCGCCCCCGGCACCAGCCGGTCGTCGTTGAACACCCGCATCGCCCCGAAGCCGTCGTTGGCCGGGTCGCGGTAGTGGCCGAAGGAGAAGTGCCAGCGGGCCGTGAACCAGCCGCCCTCCTCCCGGTGGATCTCCTGGTCACGCCGGATGGTCAGCATCGCCGCTCCTGGATGGGGGTGCCCGGCCGGTCAGCCGAGCGAGGGGATGTCCGCCTGCTCGGGGAAGTACTTCTGGAACAGCTGGTCGAGCACCCCGTCCTCGCGCAGCTGGTCGATCACCTGGGACAGGGGCCCGGTGTTGGGGGAGCCCTTGCCGAGGACCGCGCCGTACTGCTCGTCGGTCTTGAACTGCCCGGCGACGGTCAGCCCAGGGTACCGGCGGGCCGCGTCGACCACGATCGGGACGTCGGACATGACGGCCTCGACCTGGCCGGCCCGGAGGGCGTTGAAGGCGGCCGTGGTCGACCCGTACTCCCGGACGGGTTCCATCGGCTCGAGGTGGCGCTCCAGGTAGGCGGCGCCGGAGGTGGCCTCCTGGACGCCGAAGCGGAGCCGGCGGGCGTCGGCGATCCCGTTGAGGACGGTGCCCTTGCGGACCAGCACCCCCTGGTTGGCGGTGAAGTAGGGGGAGGAGAAGTCGACCCGCTGGCGGCGGTCGGGCAGGATCGACACCCCGTTGACGGCGAAGTCGCAGGGGCAGGGGGCGCCGGCGACCAGCTTGGTGAACGGGAACGAGACCCACCGGACCTGGTCGACGCCCAGGCGGCGGGCGATCTCGTTGACCATGTCGACCTCGAACCCGCTCTCGAGGTCGTCCAGGTCGTCGCCGAGCACGAACGGCGGGTTGGGCAGCTCGGTGCCGACGGTCAGCACGCCGGGGATGCGGGTCCGGAAGCCGGGGACCTCGGGCGCGGCCGCCCCGGTCCCGGCCGTCCCCCCGCCGTCCCCGCCGCCGCAGGCGGCCAGCAGCAGGGCCAGGGCCAGGGCCAGCGCCACCAGCTTGCCCACGGCGGCTCCTTGTGGTTGCTGTGGTTGCCGGCACAACCATGTCCGGATGGGACGATACCAGGCGCGTTGGTAGGCTGGGCCGGCAACCAGGCGGACGACCGCAGCTCCAGGAGGCGAGATGGTGGCGCAGGTTCCCGACCGCCGCACCGGCCGGCTGGCCGGGGCGGCCGGCATCGCCCTGCTCCTGGTCGGGCTGACCCTGCTGCTGGAACCGGCGTCCCGCCGCGCCGGGTCGGCGGTGCTGCTGGCCGCCGGGCTGGCCGCCGGCGTGGTCGTCGCCATGCGCCGGCCCGCCCCGGACCGCCCGCGCACGCCCATGGAGCGCCTCAACGACGCCGCCTTCGTGTTCGTGCTGGCCGCCATCTCCCTGGTCGCGGTCCGCCTGGCCCGCCCCTGGACCGCCGCCCTCCCCGGCCTGGTCGGCGGCTTCCTCATCGGCCGCGCCCAGCGCCCCCGCCCCGGGCCCGCTCCCGACCCCGGGCCCGGCCACACCCGAACCCCACCGGCCGACGGTTCCGCCGAGTAGTCCCGGTCAGGTCCGCTCCAGGATCACCACCGGGATGTCGCGGCGGGTCTTGCGCTGGTAGCCCTCGTAGGCGGGCCAGATCGAGGTCATCAGCGACCACAGCCGGGGCTTCTCCTCGGACCCGGCCGTCCTGGCCGTGGCGGTGAAGCGCTCGGCCTCGACCTGGACCTCGACCTGGGGGTTGTCGCTCAGGTTGAGGTACCAGGCGGGGTGGCGGGCCGACCCGCCGACCGAGGCCACGACCAGGTAGCGGTCGCCGTCGCGGCCGTAGATCAGGGCGGTGCGGCGCAGCTTGCCCGAGCGCCGGCCGCGGGTGGTGAGCAGCAGGGTGTACACCCCGGGCCGCCACTCGTGGCCCGTGGCGCCGTCGCTGTCCACGTAGCGCTTGATGTGGCGGGCCACCCAGCCGGCGGGGCTGTCGACGACCTGCTCCTCGGGCTCCATCAGCTCGCCTCCTCGTCGCCGCCGAAGCGGCCGCCCGGTCCGACGGTGGCGTCGCGGGGGACCTGGGCCTCCCCGGCGACCAGGGCCGGCTCCCCGCCATCGCCGGCGGCGCCGACGTGGGCGCCGGGACCGACCCGGACGCCCCGGTCGAGCACGGCCCGCTCGACCCGGGCGCCGGCCGCGACCACGCAGTCGTCCAGCAGCACGGCGTCGCGCACGGCGGCGCCCGGCTCGACCACCACCCCCGGCCCGAGCACCGAGCGGGTCACCTCCCCGGCGGCCACCGTCCCCGGCGACAGCAGCGCCCGGTCCAGCCGGGCCGAGCCCTCGACCCGCGCCGGGAGCCGGTGCGGCGCCCGCCCGAGGATCGGCCAGGCCGGGTCGTCCAGGTCGAGCGGCCGCTCGGGGTCGAGCAGGTCCATGTGGGCCCGCCAGTAGGCGGGCACGGTGCCGACGTCGCGCCAGTAGCCGTCCATCCGGTGCTCGACCGCCTCGCCCGCCTCGACCATGCGGGGGAGCAGGCCGTGCCCGAAGTCCTTGAGCTCGCCGTCGCCGGCGGCCAGCTCCTCCAGCGTGCCCAGCAGCCGCCCGGTGGCGAAGGCGAACACCTCGGTGGCGACCCGGGTCGTGGGGGGCTCGTCGGGCTTGTAGTTGAAGCCGCCGATGCGGCCGTCGCCGTCCACCTCGACCACCGCCTGGCGGGACGCCTCCTCCTCGGGGACCTCGGAGGTGACCACCGTCACCCCGGCCCCCCGGTCGCGGTGGCGGGCCAGCACCGCGCCGTAGTCGAGCCGGTAGACGTGGTCGGCGCTGAGGACCAGGACGACCTCGGGGTCGTGCTCGGCGATCAGCTCCCGGTTGCGCCAGATGGCGTCGGCGTTGCCCTCGTGGAAGCCGTCCTCCTCCGCCCCCAGCTGGGGCGGGAGCAGCCGCAGTCCCCCGTAGGTCCGGTCCAGGTCCCAGGGCCGGCCGTTGGCCAGCTGGTCGTTGAGCGACTGCAGCCGGTACTGCTGCAGCACCCAGACATCCTCGATCCCGGAGTGGACGCAGTTGGACAGGGGGAAGTCGATCAGCCGGTACACGCCGGCGTAGGGGAGGGCCGGCTTGGCCCGCCGCTCGGTGAGCAGCTCCAGCCGGCTCCCCTCACCGCCGGCCATGACGAGCGCGAGCACCTTCGGTTTGGGCATCGCCACCAAGGATAGGGCAGGTGCCCGTCAGTACCAGCCGTGGGAGAGCCAGAAGGCGCGGGCGTTCTCGGCGGTCCCGTAGCGGTCGCGGACGTAGCCGCGGAACGCCTGCAGCTGCAGGGCGCAGTCGGTGGTGGCGTAGTTGTCGCCCAGGTAGTGGCGGCGGCCGTCGATCAGGAGCTGGCCGAGGCCGAAGGCGGTGGAGCGGGGGTTGTCGGCCGTCGGGTCGCCGCCGGACTCCTTCATGATGATGAAGTACTCGGCGTCCGAGGTCCCCGACAGGTCGCACTTGCCGCCGCCCCGGACCTGGCCGGCCTGGCGCTGCTGGCGCTGCTGGAGGGTGACCCGGAGCACGCCGGCCTCGCCCTCCAGCCGCCGGATCTTGTCGTCGAGGGCGTCCTTGGCCTGGACGCGCAGGTCGCGCAGCTCCAGGGCCTGGTCGATCTTGCGGCTGATCACGGCCCCGGCCTTGCGGGCGTCGGCCTCGGCCTCGGCCAGGATGGAGCGGGCCAGGGCGTAGTCCTGCTGGGCGACGACCAGGTCGGCCAGCGAGTTGTTGCTCTCCTTGGCCAGGTGGTCGAGGATCGCGACCTGGCCGAGGAGCTGGTCGGCCTTGCCGCTCTGGACCAGGGCGGCCAGCCCGGCCGGGTCGCCGGCGATGTAGATGCCGCGGGCCCGGTCGCCCAGGATCCGGCGCAGCCGCTCCACCCGCTCGGTGGCGTCGGCCAGGGCGGCGGCGGCCCGCACCCCGCGGGCGTGGGCGTCCAGGCGCTGCTGCTCGGCCTGGGCGAGCTCGTTCTCGGCCTGGTCGAGGGCGTCGTTGGCCCGCTGCAGGGCGGCGGCCAGCTTCTTGGCGTCGGCCTTGGCGTCGGCCAGGGTCGCCCTGACCTTCTTGAGCTGGGTGGAGACCTCGGTCCCCTCCTGGGCGCCGGCGCGCAGGGGCAGCACCAGCGAGGCCACGGCGGCTGCGGCCGCGACCACGGCCAGCCACCGCGGCACCCGTGCGCGTGGGTAGGGCGCCATCTGCTGAAAGCCGCTCCCTGAGGGGGTTCGGGAACCGGTTCGCCGCGGCTGGGGGACCGCGGACGGCAGGTTCTTACCACATCACCCTACGTGGGGGGAAATCACACCGTTGTCGCCCGGGGCGTGGCATGCTGCTCCGGTGACCGACCGGATGACCCGCCTCGTGGTCGACTCGCCCAGCCTGTTCTACCGGGCGTTCTTCGCCCTGCCCAAGTCGATCAAGGGGCCCGACGGGAACTCGGTGAACGCCGTCCGTGGCTACCTGGACATGGTGTCGCGGGTCATGGTCGACCGCCGCCCACAGGCGGTGGTGCACACCTTCGACGCCGACTGGCGGCCCCAGTGGCGGGTCGACCTGTACGCCGGCTACAAGTCGACCCGGGCCGAGGACCCGCCCGAGCTGCCCGGCCAGGTCCCGCTGCTGCTGGAGGTGCTGGACGCGGCCGGCCTGCCGGTGGCCGAGGCGGCCGGGTACGAGGCCGACGACGTCATCGGCACGATCGCGGCCGCGGCCGGGCCGGACGAGCGGGTGGCCGTCCTCACCGGCGACCGTGACCTGTTCCAGGTGGTCCGCGACCCGGTGGTGTGGGTGCTGTACCCGCTCAAGGGCACCTCGTCGCTGGCCACCATGGACCGGGCCGGGGTGACCGCCAAGGCCCGGGTCCCGCCCGAGCGCTACGTCGACCTGGCCATCCTCCGCGGCGACCCCTCCGACGGCCTCCCCGGGGTCGCCGGGGTGGGGGAGAAGACCGCCGCCAGCCTGCTCGCCGACCATCCCGACCTGGACTCCCTGCTGGCCGCGGCCGCCGGCGGCCGCCTCACCCCCCGGCTCAACGCCGCCCTGACCGGCAGCGCCGACTACATCCAGGCCATGCGCAAGGTCGTCCCGGTGGCCACCGACGTCGACTACCGCATCAGCGACCCCCACCCGCCCGACCGGGACCGGCTGGCCGCCCTGGCCACCGCCAACGCCATCGAGGGCCCGGTGGAGCGGATGCTGGCCGCCATGGAGCAGACCGGCCTGGCCGACCCGGCCTGAGGGCCCCGCCTAGAGCCGCTGGAGGCCGTCCAGGACCTGCTCCAGGAGGGTGACGTTGGGACCGCCGGCGTGGCTGGGGGCGCGGTGGACGGTGACCACGCCGTGGCTGGCCAGGTCGCCGACCAGCACCCGGGTGACCCCGAGGGGGAGGTCGACCCGGGCGGCCAGCTCGGCCACGGACAGGGTCTCGCGGCAGGCCAGGGCGATCGACCGGTGCTCCAGGCTGAGCCAGGACGGCGGGTCGAGGCCGCCCGAGGCGGCGTCGATCAGGTCCTCGATGGCCAGGTCGGGCCCGGTCGGCTCGGTCCGCCCCTCGGTCAGCGCGTACGGGCGCAGGAACGGGCCCGGGTCGGCCTCGTACCGGCCGGTCACCGATCGGTCACCCCTGGTCGCGCCCGTCGGCTATCCGGCCATGCCATTGTCTCGCCCCGCCCCCGGGGATCGGACGGCGAACGCTCGCGGCACCGGGGTCGGCACCGGCTCGGCCTGGGCCGGTTGTGCCGGCGCCGGCTGGCCGTGGGCCCTCTGGCCGTCGGCCGGCTCGACCATCGGCTGCCCGGCCGCCGCCGGTCCGGCCCGCTCCATCTCGGTCTCCGGCCCCCCGAGCAGGCTCGAGGGCAGCAGCACGAGCGCGGCCACCCCGCCGAACCAGGAGCGGCGCAGCCGCACCTTGACGCCGTGACGGGCGGCCAGGCGGCCGACCACGTAGAACCCGAGCCGCTGGGCACCGGCCAGGTCGATCGTGGCCGGCTTGGCCAGCTGCTCGTTGGCCTCGGCCAGCTCCTCGTCGGACATGCCGATGCCCTGGTCCTCGATCTCCAGCAGGTAGCCGTGGGCGGCCGGCTCGCCCGCCACCTGGACCCTGGTCCCGGGGGGCGAGAACGCGGCCGCGTTCTCGATCAGCTCGGCCAGCAGGTGGACCACGTCCGAGACGGCGTGACCGACGACCCGCACGTCGGCCATGGGCATGACCCCGACCCGGTTGTAGTCCTCGATCTCGGCCGAGGCGGCGCGGATCACCCGGGCCAGCGGCACCGGGTCGCTCCAGCGCCGCACCGGTTCGGCGCCGGACAGGACGAGCAGGTTCTCGGCGTTGCGGCGCATGCGGGTGGCCAGGTGGTCGAGGCGGAACAGGCTGCGCAGCTGCTGGGGGTCGGCCTCGGTGCGCTCCAGCTCGTCCAGCAGCTCGAGCTGGCGGTGGACCAGGTTCTGGAGGCGCCGGCCGAGGCTGAGGAACATGTCGGCCACGCTGCGGCGCAGGGCCGCCTGCTCGGCCGCGACCCGCACCGCGGTCGAGTGGACGGCGTCGAACGCCCTGGCCACCTGGCCGATCTCGTCGCGGTCGCGGATGCCGATGGGCCGGGTCTCGGCGTTCAGGTCGACCGGCTCGGCCCGCTGGAGCCGCTCGACCACGCCGGGCAGCTGGCTGTGGGCGACCTCCTCGGCCGAGGACCGGAGCAGCCCCAGGGGCCGCAGCAGCGACCGGACGACCACCAGGGACAGGCCGATGGCCAGGGCCAGGACCAGCAGGACGGCGGCGGCGTCGACGGCCGCCCGGGTGCGGGCGGCCGACTCGTCGGCCCGGCTGGCGTCGACCGCGGCCGCGCCCAGGCGCTCCTCGACCCGGCGCAGCAGGTTGATCTCGGTCGAGTTGACCGTCCACCACTCGGCCGGGTCGAGGACGAGCTCGGGCGTGGTCTCGGAGGCGATGGCCTCCGCCTGGAGCTCCCGGGCCCGCTGGACCTCGGGCCCGACCAGGGTGTCGACGAACACGGCCCGCTGGGCGTCGTCGGCGGCCGCCCGGAACTCCGACAGCAGCACCGCCCGGGTGGACAGGGTCGAGGTGAAGCGGCGGAACTCGCCCGGGGCGAAGCGGCCGCGGTCCAGCACGTCCGAGACCAGCTCCCGCTCGAGGGCGGCCAGCTCCTTGATCCGGGACACGGCCACGAACGCCCCCACCCGCTGGGCCAGCTGCGGGTCGGCGATGCCGGAGGTCAGCCCCCGGTTGGTGTTGAGCAGGTTGGCGATGGTGGCGTTGTAGAAGTCCAGGGCCGCCTCCGGGCTGACCGAGCCCCGGTCGACGTCGCGGCGCAGGCCGCTCAGCCCCTGCAGGCGGTTGCCGGCCGGGGCCAGCTCGTCCCTGGCGGCCTGGGGGAGGGCGTCGGTGTCGAGGTCGGCGGCGCTGTCGCGGTAGCCGGCCAGGGCGCGGTTGGTGGCGGCCCGCTGCTCCCGCAGGCCCGGCGACGGCTGCTCGGCGAGCAGGCCGCCGAGGGTCAGGCCACGCTCGCGCTGGAGCTCGTGGGCCAGGGCGGTGCCGCGCAGGGCGAACTCGGTCAGGTCGCGGACCTGGGCGGCCTGACGGCTGGTCGACACGCTGGAACCGATGCGGAGCCCGGCCAGCAGCAGGAGGGCCGCCACCGGTAGCAGGAGGATCAGCGCGATCTTGGGACGAAGGGACAGGTTGCCGAGCATCGACCCAACCTTCACGTTCATGGGGACGACGGGTCGATCGACACGATGCGTACCTGGGGACCGTAGTAGGCTTCGTGTCTCCGAAGAAGGCAAGCTGTCAAAAGTGCGGTGGATGGTGCAAGGGCGGGTAGGCGGCTGTGGACGACGGCGCGGCGCCGTCTCGGCGCTGGCGCTGCTGGTCGTGGCCGTGCTGGCCGCCGGCTGCACCGGCGGCGGCGATCCCGAGCCGGCCGGCGAGGCCCGGGCCGCCGCCGAGGGCCTGACCGACCTCGGCCGGCGCCTGCCCCAGCGGATCCGCACGGCCCGGGAGATCCGGGTCGGCTCCGACATCTCGTACGCGCCGGTGGAGTTCTACGACGCCTTCGCCCCCGACGTGCTCGAGCGGCCCGTTGGCGAGCCCGAGCCCCAGGTCCGCGGCATCGACCCCGACCTGGCCACCGAGCTGGGCCGCAAGCTGGGGGTGCGGTTCACCTTCGTCAACACCGCCTTCGACGAGCTGATCCCCTCGCTCCAGGACAGCGAGTTCGACCTGATCATCTCGTCGATGACCGCCACCCCGGAGCGGGCCCGGGAGATCAGCTTCCTGGAGTACTTCCAGGCCGGGACCTCGATTCTGGTCCGGAAGGACAACCCCGGGCGGGTCGGGTCCATGGCCGATCTGTGCGGCTCCACCGTCACCCTCCAGGCCGGCACCATCCACGAGGAGCTGGTCGACGCCCAGCAGGCCGACTGCGGCAACCGCCCCATCAAGGCGCGCCCGCTGGACAGCGGCACCCAGGTCGTCCTCGCGGTCAAGTTCGGCCGGGCCGACGCCGCCCTGGCCGACTTCCCGGTGGCCGCCTACAACGCCAAGGTCTCGGGCGAGGGCAACGACTTCCAGGTCGTCGGCGAGCAGATCGACCCCGGCCCCTACGGCATCGGCGTCCGCAAGGACGACACCGACCTCCAGCAGGTCCTGCAGGAGGCGCTCCGGGCCGTCATCGAGGACGGCAGCTACGACCGCGTCCTCACCAAGTGGAACGTCACCGACGGCGCCCTCAAGACCGCCCAGCTGACCGGCGCCCCCTAGGGCGCCGCCCGCCCGATGGGTCCCGGTCGCATACGATGCGCCCATGACCCTCGCCGACCGCCTGGCCCGGTTCAACAAGCGCCTGCCCAACCGCGTCATCGGGACGATCGCCGGGCGGCCGCTGTCCCCGGTGGCCTTCATGGTCCACCAGGGCCGGCGGTCCGGCCGGCGGTACCGGACCCCGGTGATGCCCCTGCCGCTGCGCGACGGCTTCCTGGTGTCGCTGCCCTATGGCCCCGACCGCGACTGGGTGCGCAACGTCCTGGCCGCCGGCCGCTGCACCCTCGTGCGCGGCGGGCGGCGCCACGAGCTGACCGACCCGCGCATGCTCGACGCCGCCGGGGCGGCCCCGCTGCTCCCGGCGGTCCTGCGGCCGGCCCTGCGGGTGGTGCCCGGCATCCGGTTCCTGCGCCTGTCCCGGGCGCTGTGACAGGGGGGCGGTACGGTTGGCGGACCCGATGCAGAAAGGAGCAGGGATGCTCGCGAACTCCCAGGCCTACAGCGGCTTCGCCGTGCCCGACCTGGCCGAGGCCAGGCGCTTCTACGGCGAGACCCTCGGCCTCAACGTGTCCGGCCAGGAGGACGACGGCGTGCTCAGCCTGGACCTCGCCGGGGGACAGAACGTGCTCGTCTACGTCAAGCCCGACCACACCCCGGCGACCTACACCATCCTCAACTTCCCTGTCGAGGACGTCGAGGGGACGGTCGACGCCCTCACCGAGCGCGGCGTGCGCTTCGAACAGTACGAGGGCTTCGAACAGGACGAGAAGGGCATCAACCGCGGCCAGGGCCCGCTGATCGCCTGGTTCCGCGACCCCGCCGGCAACATCCTGTCGGTCCACGAGCTCGGCTGAGCCGTGCCGGCCACCGGGACCGGCCGACCCGCCGCCGATGTGCTGCGACCCGCCCGCCGCTGACCGGCTGCCACCGCAGGTGGCGGCCATGCTGGCCCGGTACCGGGCCCTGGCCGCCGGGAGGCCGGCCGACTGGGGCGACGAGACCGCCGCCTACGGGCGGGCCCAGCCGTACGGCCGCTGGCTCGGCAACCGGCTCCTGGCCGCCGTGTTCGCCATGCAGCTCGACGACTGGCCGGGAACGGTCCGGGCCTGCCTCACCGACCCGCTGCCGGCCGGGCTGGCCGTGGCCACCCTGGACGGCGGCGGGGTCGGGCTGCGGGCCGGCCCGGTCCCCTACCTGGTCGAGGGCCGCGCCGTCGAGGTGGCCGTGCTGCTCGACTCCCGCCTCGAGAAGGCGGCCCGGGTCGCGGTCGACGGCGTCCCGGTGGGGGTCGAGGCGGGCGGGGTCGAGCTGGTCGTCCGCACCCTGACCGGGGCCGGGGTGGACGGGGCGGGGGTGGTGGTCCGCGCGGGAGCCGGACCCGGGCCGCTCCAGGCCGTCGGGACCTGGGCGCCGGCGGCCGAGCCGGCCGCCCGGGCCCGGCTGCGGCTGCGGGCCCGCGGCCCGAGCCGCTGGTCGGTGGTGGACGACCACGGCGGCGGCTGGTTCCCCGAGGGGCGGCCGGCCAGGTGGGACTTTCACGAGCGGCCCTACTTCCACGGCAACGACCTGGAGCTGGAGGTCCCGGCCGTGCCCCTCACCGTGACCTGCGCCCGGGGCCCGGAGTTCGCCGCCGCCTCGGTCCCGGTCACGCCCACTCCCGGGGCCACCAGCGAGGTCGAGCTGGAGCCGGAGCGGCTGTACGAGACCGCGGCCCGCGGCTGGTACGGCGGCGACCTGCACGTCCACATGAACTACTCGGGCGACCGGGTCTGCGGGCCCGACGACGCCGCCTGCATGCAGCTTGGGGAGGGCCTGCACCTGATGAGCCTGGTCGCCGCCAACATCAGCCAGACCCGGGTCTACGACCGGGAGGCCTTCGAGGCCACCGCCGGCGACAACCTCCCCTGGACGACCGCCGAGCGGGTGGCCCGCTTCTCGGTCGAGTACCGCAACGACCTGCTCGGGCACGTCCACGCCCTCGGCCTGACCGGGCCGCCGGCCCGCTACCACAGCGGCCACGAGGGCTCGGACGAGCCGTTCGACTGGCCGGCCAACGCCGCCGTCTGCCACGAGCTCCGGGGGCTGGGAGCCACCGTCGCCTACACCCATCCGGTGTTCTCGGCCCTGGGGGACGGCTCGCCGGCCGAGGTGTTCGCCTACCCCCGGTCGATGGATGCCCGCGAGCTGGCCGCCGACGCCGCCCTCGGCCTGGTCGACTCCGTCGACCTGCTCGGCCCCAGCGACGTCGAGGGCACGGCCGTCCTCTACCACCACCTGCTGAGCTGCGGCCTGCGGCTGGCCGCGACCGCCGGCACCGACGTGTGGCTGTCGTACTCCCGGGGGTCGCTGTTCTCCAACCCGCCCGGATGGGCGCGGGTCTACGCCGACCTGCGCGGCCAGCCGCTGTCGGTGGCCGCCTTCGCCGACGCCATCCGGGCCGGCCGCACCCTGGCCACCAACGGGCCGTGGGTCGAGCTGCTGGTCGACGGCCGCGGGCCGGGCGACCCGGTCGAGGCCGCCGCCGGCCGGCGGCTGCCGGTCACGGTCCGCTGCCAGGGGCTGGGGGTCGGGCGGCTGGAGCTGGTCGGTCCCGACGGCGTCCTCGCCTCGGCCGAGGCCGGCGGGGGAGCGGCCCCGGCGATCGACACCGCCGTCGAGGTCGACGGCTCGACCTGGCTGTGCGCGGTGGCCCGCGGCCCCGGCCACCCGTCGGTGCCGGGTCCGGTGGTGTTCGCCCACACCAGCCCCGTCTGGGTCGAGGTCGGCGGCCGGCCGGTCCGCCGCCCGGCCAGCGCCCGCTGGCTGCTTGACTGGCTGGACCGCTTCGAGGCGCTGCTGGACGAGCACGGCCGCTTCGCCGGCGACGACCAGCGGGCCGACCTCGCCGCCGTGGTCGACCAGGCCCGCTCCTGGTACCGGGCGATCGCCGGCGACCCCGTCTGTTAGGCTGGCCTAACTCCTTTCCCGCGTCGCTGGAGGGCCGGGCCTGTGCTGACCGCGCTGCTGATCATGCTCCGCGAGGGCTTCGAGGCCGCGCTGGTCGTGGCCATCGTCTACGCCTACATCCGGCGGATCGGCCGCCGCGACCTGATCGGGCCCATGTGGCAGGGCATGGCCGCGGCCGCCGCCCTGTCCGTCGCCGCCGGGATCGTCGTCCACCTCACCGTCGAGAACCTCCGGGGCGAGCCCCGGCTGCTCGCCTTCGCGGCCGTGTCGCTGCTGGCCGTGGCCGTCCTCACCTGGATGATCTTCTGGATGCGGCGCCAGGCCCACCGCATCAAGGGCGAGCTCGAGGGCAGCGTCGACGCGGCCATCGCCGGCAACGGCGACGCCCGCCTGGCCGTCATGACGGTGGCCTTCCTGGCCGTGGCCCGCGAGGGCCTGGAAGCGTCCCTGTTCCTGATCGCCGCCGCCACCACCGAGGACGGCTGGGCCGTCCTGGCCGGCGGCCTTGCCGGCCTGGCGGCGGCGTCGGTCCTCGGCGCCCTGGTCGTGCTCGGCGGCCGGCGCCTGCCCATGGGCCAGTTCTTCACCGTCACCGGCCTGATCCTGATCGTGTTCGCCGCCGGCCTGGTCTCGCGCACGATCCTCTGGCTCCAGGCCGCCGGCGAGCTCGGCACCGTCTGGAACAACGTCTACGACCTGACCGCCTACCGCTGGCTGACCGTCAGCACCGAGTCCGGCCGCTTCCTCGGGGCCATGTTCGGCTGGGACCCCCGCCCCTCGATCGAGCAGGTCGCCGCCTACCTGCTGTTCCTGGTGACGGTGGCCGGGCTGTTCCTGCGGACCCCGCGGGCCGCCCAGGCCCAGGCCGCGGCCCCGGGTCACGGGTCGCGTTGAGCGGCGGCGGGGCGCCGTGCGCTACTGGCGCTCGGAGACCTTGGCGGGCTCGGCCGGGGTCTCCGGCTTGGGGTCGGCCACCTGCGACGGGGGAGCGAGGCCGCCGATGGTCAGGGCGCCCTCGCGCTGCTTGCGGGTGCGCTCCAGGAGGCCGCTGATCTCGCCGTGGACCCGGCCGAGGTCGTCCAGCAGGCTGTCGCGGAACTCGCGCACCTGCTCGGTCTCGCTGAACAGCGCCGCCCGCTCCTCCTCGACCTCCCGGCGGATGTGGTCGGCGACCTCGCGGGCCTGCTCCAGCGCCTTCTGGGCCTCGCTCTCGACGTCGGCCCGGGTCTGCTCGGCCTGCCGCTGGGCCTTCTCGATGATCGTGTCGGCGCGCCGCCGGGCGTTCTCGATCAGCTGCTCGCCCGAACGGCCCGCCTCCTGGAGCAGCGCGGCCGCCTCCCCGCCGAGCTGCTCGAACGACGGCGAGCCCTCCCGGAGGTTCCGGGTCTCACGCTCCAGCTCGGCCCGCGCCCCTTCGGTCTTGGCGTAGAGGTCGACCGCCTCCTCCAGGCGCGCCCTGAGCTGCTGGATGTAGGCGTCCACCTCGTCGCGGTCGTACCCGCGCCGGACCATCCGGAAGGGCGGCGGCCCCTCCCCGTTGCCCTGCCCGGCTGTGTCCTGCTGGTACACGCTCATGGCACCCTCCGTCACGGCGCGCCGAACCCGTCGCCAGGCCCGCCGATGCAGGAAGATCCCACCTCCGCCCCCCAGGTGCAAACCCCAGCGACCCAGCCAACCACGCGGGACCTTCTCAGCGCGGGACCTCCTGCTCCAGACAGCCTGGAGGACACCACCATCCTGCTCACCCGTCCCGCGACCGGAGGAGGTCGCTGACCCCTCGTACAATCCTCGGCATGGCTGCGGCGGTGTCGAGACAGGAGCTGGAGGCCGCGCACTGCTGGGAGGCCGACGACCAGGTGCCCCGGCGCCCGGCCATGACCGGGTTCCGCCGCCGGCTGCGCTACCACCAGGCGCGGTGGCGCGAGGCCAACGGCCACCCCATCGGGACCCAGCCGATCGTGCCCCGGCCCGGCGGCAAGCCGGCGCGGCCGGTCGGGAGCCGCCTCCCGCTCGACTACGCCCGCGAGACCGGCGCCACCTTCCTCAACGCCAACGCCCTGGCGGCGGCCCGGGCCCGGACCTCCGTCACCGAACCGCACCAGAGCTTCGACCACCAGCGCCTCTGGGCCGACCTGCTGTGGTCGCCGGCGCTGGCCTTCAACCTCTTCGGCGACCTGGCCGCCGACCCCGGGCGGGCCGACCGCGCCGTCCACACCTGGTGGCCGGACGTGCCCGGCATCGTGGTCGACGTCCGCTTCGCGCACTCGCCGGGCAGGCTCGATCCTGCGTGGCTCGGCAACCTCGTCGACCTCCACGCCGCATTCGAGCTCGAGCTCGGCGACGGCGCTCACGGCGTCCTCGGCGTCGTCACGGCGTA
>DASUPQ010000651.1 GCA_036280995.1 Actinomycetota bacterium
ATCATCGCCGTCGGTGAGGGCGGCATCGCCCAGGGGGCGATCATGCTCGTCGTCGTCCTGGTCGCGAACCTCGCCCTCGAGAACTTCGTCGAGCCCAAGGTCATGGGCCGCACCCTCGACATCCACCCGCTGGTCGTGCTGGTCGTCACCGCGCTCGGCGGCCTCCTGGGCGGTATCGTCGGCCTCATCCTGGCCGTGCCCGCCACCGTAATCGCCAGCAACGGCATCGCCCGCCTGCGAGCAAGAGGCTCCCTGGCGCGGGTCGCCGAACGCGCCGAGCCGACCGTGCAACGCATCCTCAGCTGAGGCGGATCGCCCGATCACGCCCCACTGCTGGTACGGCAGACCCATCGTCCGCATCAACACGACACGCACACACTCGGCGCCATGTCTCACCCCAGGGTTCCCGACGGCAGGATCCGCGACGTTGGCGACCGAGGCTCAAACGTTGTCGTTCTCGGTGGCAGAAGGTTCGCGGCCTTGGCGGGGTTGCCAGGCGCTGACCACCCTGGCCACCGCCGTCACCAGGAACAGCTGCCCGATCAGCATCTCCAGGACGGCGAGCGTCTGCCCCGGGTTGGCGTCCGAGACCAGGTTGCCGTACCGGTCGTGGTCAGGGTGGTGAACGAGAAAAACAGGTACTGGGGGAAGGGGCCCTCCCCTTGCGACCCGAAGAACGGGCCGGCCTGCCACGCGCCTAGCGCCTGGTAGGCGAACGCAAATCCCATCCCGACCATCAGGTAGGCGGCGATCGCGCCGAGCAGGGTTTGGGTGTCCACGGTTCGCCGCTTCATCAGTCGGCGCACGATGATCACCGGCGCGACCACATACAGCAGGCCGCTGATCACGGCCATGACCCCGCCGGCGACATCGCGAGAGATGAAGAGGTTCAGGATCGCGGCGATCGCCGTGACTACCAGGACCGCACCCGTGACCTGCCGGAGGCAGTAGTGTGCCTGAGACGCCTGCAGTGTCACCCAGATCGTCGCGATCCCAGTCTGCTCAGGCGAGCTGCGGGCTCACCGTCGTGCAGCCACTCCTATCGATCCCGGCGACCTTCCCGGCCCTGATCATCGCGGGTCGTGCGCGATGAACGAGGCCTCCCTCCCGCCGGCACGGACGCCGCGGCGGACGAGAAGTTATTCGATGTGGGTGATGCCGCGTACCGGCGGGCGACCGACGATTCCTTGTGATGCGCGGCGTCGCGCGCTCTATGGAGCAAGCTGTACCGACTTCGGATCCGGCCGGTGCTGGGTCAGATCCTGGGGAGGAAGCATGAACGAGTGGGCGTTACCCACCATCGCCGTGCTGCTCATCGGCTATGGGGCGGTGTCGGGGCGGCTGCAATCCACGGTGATCACCCAGGCGATGGTGTTCGTCGCCCTTGGCCTGCTGGTCGGCAACCGGGTCCTGGAGTTGGTCGACGTTGACGCCGCCAACCAATTCGTACGCCATCTGGCCGAGGCCACCCTGACCCTGGTGCTGTTCACCGACGCGGCCCGCGTCAACCTGGGCACGCTGCGGCGCGAGTCGGCCCTGCCGGCCCGGCTGCTCGGCCTCGGTCTGCCGCTCAGCATCGTGGCCGGCACCCTGGCCGGGCTGGCCCTGTTCGCCGACCTGGATCTGTGGACGGCGGCTGCCCTGGCCACCATCCTGGCCCCCACCGACGCGGCGCTGGGACTGCCGGTGGTCAGCAACCGGCGCCTGCCGGCGCGCATCCGCCAGGGCCTCAACGTCGAGAGCGGCCTGAACGACGGGGTGTGTGTGCCCTTGTTGATCATCTTTCTGACCCTCGCCCAGGCCGAGGAAGGCATCGGCGACATCGAACCTCTGAAGGTGGTCCTGGAGGAGATCGGCTTCGGGGCCGTCGGCGGCGTCGTCGCCGGGGCCCTGGGCGCCTGGGTCCTGCGCCGGTTCGGGGCCAGGGGCTGGATGGAGGGGACCTGGAAGCAGATCAGCACCGTAGCCACTCCGCTGTTGGCCTACGGGATCGCCGTCGCCCTGGGGGGCAGCGGGTTCATCGCCGCCTTCACAGCCGGGATCGTGTTCGCCGCCCTCGCCGGCGGGCACGCCGAGGAGACCACCTTCCTGGCCGAGCAGTCCGGGGAGCTGCTCAACGCCGTCACCTTCCTGCTGTTCGGGGCTGTGCTGCTCGGCCCAGCGCTCGGGGAGCTGGACTGGCGGGTCGCCCTGTACGCGGTGACGAGCCTCACGCTCGTGCGGATGCTGCCGGTGGCCCTGGCCATGCTGGGCACGGGCATGCGCCGGGTGACGGTCGGCTTCCTGGGCTGGTTCGGGCCCCGGGGGCTGGCCTCGATCGTGTTCGTGCTGATCCTGGTCGAGCAGAGCCAGCTGCCGCAGGTTCCGTTGCTGCTGACGGTGGTGACCTGGACGGTAGCGCTGTCGGTGTACGCCCACGGGCTGACCGCCTGGCCGGGCGCCAACCGCTACGCCGACTGGTACGCCGCCCACGCCACCGACCATGCGGCCATGCCCGAGAGCGCCCCCGTCACCGAACAACGCATTCCGCGCCCCCGCACTCCACACGCAGCGCCTAGAGCCTGAACATCGGGCCACCCGATCTCTGCCGGAAGGCCCTTGATCAATTTGGACGATCCGACACAGTGGAGTGGAGCCTGTCCGTGGCTGGGCTGGGATTCCAGAGCGACCTCGGGGACATCGCAGTACGAGCGGCTGGCCGCCCGCCGCCGCTAGC
>DASUPQ010000652.1 GCA_036280995.1 Actinomycetota bacterium
GACGCAGATGAACACCCCAGGGGTGCTGCCCAGCTCGACGACCTCGCTGGCTGGGAGTGACCGGTTGCAGCAGCCGCACCGCTGGTGGTCGGCCACGCGGACGGTTTCGGGAGCGGTAGTCACAGATGTCCTTCCAGGGGCATGTGTCTATAGGTAGCGGCACACCTGGTCGGCGTGGCAGGTGTCGGGGTCAGCGACGGATACGGCCTGGTGAAGCTGAGCGACGGTGTCGCGCAGCAATTGGAGGTCGGCGATCTGGGCGTCGAGGGCGGTGAGCCGCTCTCCGAGGACCTCCTCGACGTGCTGGCAGGGTGCGTGGCCCTGGTCGCGGACAGTGAGGATCTCGCGGATCTGCGCCAGCGTGAGCCCGGCCGCGCGGCCGCGCCGGATGAAGTCCAGCCGCCCGACAGCGCCCGGGTTGTACTGCCGGTACCCGGTGGAGGTGCGCCCGGCTGGCTGGAGCAGACCGGTCTCCTCGTAGAACCGGAGCGTCTTGGTGGTGGTGCCGGCCGCCGCCGCAAGCTCACCGATCCGCATGCCCTCCACCATCTGCCTTGACCTTCCCCCGCGCTGGAAGGTCCAGTCTGAGCCCAACGGCGCAGGGAGGAGAAGGGCAGATGGGCTGGAACAACGAGGTGGATCTGGCAGTGGTGGGCTCTGGCGGTGCGGCCATGTCGGCGGCGATCGCTGCCCGGCAGGCCGGCCGGAGCGTCGTGCTGATCGAGCGCGGCACCCTGGGCGGTACCTGCGTGAACGTGGGTTGTGTCCCGTCCAAGACGCTCCTGGCCGCCGCGGGTACACGGCACGCGGCCCTCACCAACCCGTTCCGGGGCGCCCCCACCTCAGCGGCCGCGGTCGACCTGGCCGCCCTGGTGGCGCAGAAGGATGAGCTGATTGAGCGGCTCCGCGGCGCCAAGTACGCCGACGTGGCCGCCGCCTACGGCTTCCAGATCGAGCCTGGGCAGGCCACCTTCCTCGACGAGGACACCTTGGCCGTTGACGGCCGGCCGCTGCCGGCGCGGGCCTACCTGGTCGCCACCGGCTCCCAACCGGCCGTCCCCGACCTGCCAGGCCTGGACCAGGTGGACTGGCTGACCTCGACCACCGCGATGGAACTCTCCGTCCTACCGGAGTCCCTGGTCATCATCGGCGGCGGCTACGTGGGGATGGAGCAGGCCCAGCTGTTCGCCCACCTCGGCACCCGAGTGAGCGTGGTCGGGCGGCTGGCCCCCCGCGCGGAGCCGGAGCTGGCGGAAGGCCTGCGGGCGGTGTTCACCAACGACCGCATCACCCTTGCCGAGGAGCACGCCGGCACAGTTCATCTCGAGGACGGCCAAGTGGTGGTCACCACCGTCTCCGGCCAGCAGGCCCGCGGGCAACGGCTGCTCGTCGCCACCGGACGTGCCGCCCGCACCGACGGGCTCGACCTGGCCGCGGCCGGAGTCGCTGCCGACGAGCGGGGATTCGTGGCCGTCGATGAACACCAACGCACCAGCAACCCCCGCGTCTACGCTGCCGGCGACGTCTCCGGCGCCCCCCAGTACGTCTACGTCGCCGCTGCCAGCGGCCGAGTCGCCGCCCGGAACGCTCTCGCCGGCACCGACGCCCGGTTGGAGCGCGTGGACTACGCCGGGCTGCCCGCCGTGGTGTTCACCCGCCCGCAACTGGCCTCCGCTGGACTGAGAGAGGAGGACGTCCTGGCCCAAGGTCGCGGCTGCGCCTGCCGGGTCCTGGACCTATCGGACGTGCCCCGCGCCCTGGTCAACCGCGACACCCGCGGCGTGGTCAAGCTCGTGGCTGACCCGGAGGACGGCACCGTGCTGGGCGTGCACGCTCTCGCTGAGGGGGCCGGGGAGATGATGCTGGCAGCCAGCTACGCCATCAAGGCCGGTATGACCGTCGACGACATCGCCGACACCTGGGCGCCGTACCTCACCATGGCCGAAAGCCTCCGCATCGTCGCCGGGCTGTTCCGCAACCAGCTACCCACCTCCTGCTGCGCATGACACACCCTGGGCCGCGCCGTCTGCCCGGCGCCAATCGCGGCACCACTCGTCGTCCTCGCCCAAGACCGCCTCGCAGCGGGTAGCCGCGCAGTCCTCAGCAGGAAGTCACCAAAGACGGCCGTTCCGGGCGGAAGTCGCAGAAGGCCTGACCGCGAGGGCCGGACGAAGGCTGTTTCGTAAGCCGTCCGTCCACCGACAACGCGCCCACTGAGCAGGAGTGATGTCAGATTCAGGAGTCGGCTGCACTGGCTTGAGGCGTAGATCCGCTTGAGTGCGTGTGACTGCTGACGCCTGGCGGTCAGCAGTCGGCTGCACTAGGCTCCGCTGATCTCGGCCGTGGGGAGGCCAGCGGTGACTTCGGATGAAATGCCGGTACTCGTCGAGCGTGGGTTGA
>DASUPQ010000653.1 GCA_036280995.1 Actinomycetota bacterium
CTGCTGGAGCTGCTGGGCGATCGCGGCTGCCCAGTCGTCGATCGCCTGCCAGTCGCGGTAGTCGCCCTCGCTGGCATGGGCCATGCGCACCGACGCCTTCTCGGCAAAGCCCAGCTTGCTCAGGTCCAGCTTCCCGGCAAACAACTTGAGCTCGCGCGCCTGGGTCATCTCGACCAGCCGCTCAACCAGCCCGGCCCCCATGGCGTTGGGGTCGTCGCCGACCGGGGGATCGCCCATGATGGAGCCGCTGGCGAACAGCCCAGGTCGGGCGCTGGGCGAGCTCGGCTGCGTGAACTTCGACGAAGCGGCGCGCCTCCTTGAGCCACTTGCCCAGGTAGATGCCGCTGCCGAGCACGATCGCCTCGTAGCCGGCCAGCCCGCTGACATCCCGCAGCTTCTTGACGTCAACCTCGACGCCATGTTCAGCGAGAACCGCACCGATCCGCTCGGCGATCTCCTCGGTTGCGCCATGCTTGCTTGCTGCTGCAACCAGAATGGTCATTTCGCTTCCCCCTTGGATGGCCTGCTACGCCGCCGAACGGCCCTCGCCGTGCTACCCACCGCAAGCGCACCAAGCGCGCCGGTGGCCCACCGTCGCGGGTTCGTGGTGGCCGGTTGCTTGTGGAGCGACAGTGGCATCAGATCGAGGTGGGCTGCCGTGGTCCCGGTTCCCGGTTCGCCGCTGAACACCACGCGGGAGGTGGTCAGTCCGAGGTCGATCCGGAACACGTAGGGGTCGTGCTCGTCGTCGGGGTGCAGCACCAGGCCCCGGTACATCGCGGGCGCCGGGGTCAGGCCCCGGAACATGAGCCGCCCACGGCTGGTGAAGACCTCGGCGCCGGCGCCCAGTGCGCCCCTGACACGGGCATCGGTGAGGCGGCCGGGAAGGTAGTACCAGCCGCAGAGGTCGCCCCAGACCTCGGGGTGGTGCGGAACGTCGGTGCGGATGGCCTCGTCCGGGACACCGAGCAGGTGGTTGAGCAGCCCGGCGGTTTCGGCGGCAAGCCACAACACTGCCTGGCGGGCACCGTTGGTGAAGGCCAGGACACCGACGCCGTCGCCGGGAGCGATGCGGATCTGGGAGTTGAAGCCGGGCACGATCCCCTGGTGCTCGACGACCGGATGCCCGCCGGCGTTACCGCGGAAGAACGCCAGACCCATGCCGGGTATGCGGGGGTCGGGCTGGTAGTGGGGCTCGAACATAGCGGCCAGGGTCGCGGGTTGGAGCACGGAACCGTGCCGGTTGGTGCCCCCGCCCAGCAGCGCCGCGACGTAGCGGGCCACGTCGTTGGGGGTGGAGCAGGCGGCGGCAGCGCCCACCGTCACCACCTCATAGTCGGCGACCGCTCGTGGGCCCCCGGAGCCCAGGTTGTAGCCGGTGGCCAGGCGCGCCGACGCCAGTTCGGATCGGACCAGGCTAGTGTCGGCCATGCCGAGGGGCTCGAAGATGTGCTCACGGAGGTAGCGGTCCAGGCGCTGGCCGCTCACCTCCTCGACGAGCTGGCCGAGGGTGGCGAAGCCGTGGTCGGTGTACCGGAACCGGGTGCCCGGCTCGGCCTGGATGCGCAGACCCCGCCGGTAGTAGTCGGCCAGCGACGGCACTGGGCCTCCGGCTCTTACGGTCTCGCCGAATAGCGGCCTGAGCAGGCCGGCGGGGTGCAGGACCTCACCGATTCCGGCGGTGTGGGTCAGCAGCTGACGCACGGTCGCCGGCCGGTAACTGGCCTTGGCGGGGAGCAGCCGGTAGGCGCGCAGGTAGTCGTTGGCGGGCGCGTCCAGGTCGATGCGGCCCTGCTCCCACAGCTGCAGCACGGCGATCGCGGTGAAGGTCTTGGTGATGGAGCCGACCCGGAAGATCGTGTCCTCGGTGATCGGTGTGTTCGAGGCGATGTCGGCGAGCCCGTGCCCGGAGAAGGACTCCAGGGACCCGTCGCGGACCACCCCCACCGCCAGGCCGACGGCGGGCCGACGGTTCGCGATCTCGCGGACCCTGGTGTGCAGCTGAAGCTCATCGATCCCAGGGGACCCGTGATCCGCAGGCCCGATCTTGGGCTCCGTGAGTGACCAGACCATAGTGTCTCCCTTTCTGCCACTCGGGCAGCTCCCTCCAGGCTCCGGTGCCGCTCCCGCTATCGGATCACCGAAGCAAGCGCCTCCCTCAACGCGATGTCGCGTGCATCCACGATCACGCTCGCGCCTATCCGATTCATGACGTACGCATACGCGATCCCCCGCTCCGGATCGGCGAGCCCGAAGGACCCGCCCGATCCCGGCGATCCGAACGCTCCCGGCCGGCCGAACGGCATCTGCCACGAGGGCTTCAAGAACCCGAGCGAAAACTGGGCCTCGCCCTTCACGCTCTCGTCGTAGAAACCGTGGGCGGCGGGAACCGCCGGCGCGAGCAGCGCCTGAAGCGTCTCGGGCCGCAGTCCAAGCTCACGACCTCCGGTGGCGAAGGCGTTGTAGGTGCGCGCGATGCCGCGCGCGCTGCCGACCCCGCCGCCAGAGGGCACCTCCAGGTTCCGGGCCACGATGCGCTCCTCGTCGATCGCCACCCCGCCTCCCGGGTTGCGCTTGATCAGCCCGCGGAAGATGGGGGATCGCGGATTCATCGAGGCGAGCGCGAGGCGGAACGGCATCCCGAACATCATCGCGATCGGGTTCGCGAGCTGGAGGGTCGCCAGTCTGGAGTTGGGGAGCTCCTCGGGGACACGGATGTAGACGTCCGCAGCCAGCGGCCCGGCGATCTCGTCCTGGAAGAACCGCCCGAGTGTCCGGTGCTGTGGATCGACCCTGCGCATCAACTCCCCCTCGTAGAAGCCGAGCGTGATCGCGTGGTACGCCTGGCGCGTGCCGGGTTCCCACTCCGGCGTTTGCCGGGCCAGGACCATCGCCAGCCGGTCCAGATCAGCGATCACGCTCCGATCGACGCGCTCGTTGAAGGCGAACAGCCCGGCTTGGTGGGCCAGGAGCTGTCGGACGGTCACGTTCTGCTTGCCGTTCTGGGCGAACTCCGGCCAGTAGGTACAGACGCGCTCGTCGTAGTCGAGCAGTCCTCGGGAATGGAGCAGCGCCATGGTCATGGCCGCGAAGCCCTTCGTGGCCGAGAACACGAGCACCATCGTGTCCTCCTCCCACGGCTCGCCGGTCGCCTTGTTGCGGATCCCGCCCCACAGATCGACCACCTTCTCGCCGTGGTGGTACACACAGCAGGCAGCTCCCAGCTCCTTCCGGCGGGCAAAGTTCTCGGCGAACGCCTCCCGCACGGGCTCGAAGCCCTTGCTCACATGACCGTGGATCTCGTCGGACCGCAGCGTCGACGCCCGATCCGTCCTGGTCGACATCGCTCGCCTCCTCCGGATGCGAGCCAGCGGAAACGCACCCTCACCTGCAGGTTGAACCAACACGGCAGGCGCGCTAAGGGCCGTTCGGCCCGGGATTCTCGGGCCACGGCGATGCCGGGCCCTCACCTGGCGGCCGAGATGCGGCGACGTCACGCTTGCCCGACCAGCCTCGGTGTCCAGCGGCCACCTCACCCCGTTGCCCCAGGACCTCGGTACAGGAGCCGTCGACATCGTCATCCGGCCGCTGGCCAGTCGATCGTCGTCTTCCAGGTCATGGACGACATCGGCAAGCAGCTCGGCGTCGCCTTCTCAGGCGGCCACCGACGAACTCGAATGTGGGAATGGCGGCGAAGCCACCATTTGGTTTCTGAGATCGCGCGAATGCGCGCCCGGGCAGCGGGTCTCCGAAGCGTTCGGGACCGAGCCTGGCAGTGACGACGGCCAGCGGCACCGCCGTCAATACCGTCATCAGCGCGAGGATGACCGCGCCCCGCCTGGTCAGCACCAGGCTGGGGGCGATGTCTTGGCCAATGGCCAGCACGCGGTATGGCCCGGCGGTCGTGGCCTGGAACGTCGCCACCGCCCGGCCGGCTCGGCCGGGCTCCAGCTCGTAGCGGGCCACCTCGGCCGCGCTCTCGGGGAAGATGACCAGGGTGCCGGGTCGGTCACCGACACGGTGGTATCCGCTTCTCAGCGGATCTGTCGCGGAGCCCGGCCGGGGCAAGACCCTTACGGCTCGCCAGCGTCTGGGAGGGCTGCCTCCTCGTAGGCGGCTGTCGGGGCATGACAGCCCCCCTGGTGATGGCGGGAACGGATCGGGCGAGTGGCCGGGCCAGCCGGCCTGGCGCTGGCAAAGCGCGACCGGCGGCGGCGGCGGCCGATCCGGCGTCTATGGACAGCCCGGGACTGCTGCGTCCTCCGCCACGTGAGGTCTGGGGCGAGACCGTCAAGCGCGGCTGCTCCATATTCGACAGCCAGCTGCTCGTGGCGGTCGGCCAGCTCACCTGCACGCGGCCCGGTGACCGGCATGCCGGTGGCGGGCCGTTCAGCCCTACCACCGTCCCCTGCTCCGGCGCATGCTCAGCCTGAGGGGTTCCGCGAGCCGAGCGCCGAGCCGAGCAAGGAGCACGCGATGCGGATCGTGTTGCTGGTGGTCGCGTTGCTCCTCGCCCTGCTGCTGGCCCTGGCCTCCAGGACACGACGACCGCCCAGCCGGTCGGCTGGGGCCGACCCGCTGGCGGCGCAGCTGCAGCGGTGGACAACCGACCGGCTGCTCAGCCAGGAGCAGGCCAGCGCCATCCTGGCCGCCGAGCGGGCCCGGCTTCCACGACCGGCACCGCCGGCGCTGCCGCCGCGGCCCGGATCGGTCCTGGTGGAGCTGCTGGGCTACCTGGGCGGCACCTTGGCGGTCATCGGTGCCGGGCTGCTGGCCGCCCGGTTCTGGCCGGACCTGGCCACCTGGACCCGGCTGTCGCTGGTCGGACTGGTCGCGGCGGCCCTGTGGGGAGCCGGCGCCCTGGTCCCCGAGCAGGCCGCCGCGGCGCTGTGGCGGCTCCGGGGGGTGCTGTGGCTGGGATCCTCGGCCGCGGTCGCCTTCCTCGCCGCCCTCTTCGGCACCCAGGTGCTGGAGCTGGACAGCGAGGCCATAGCCCTGGGGGCCGGGCTGGCGGCCGCCACCCATGCCGGGGCGTTGTGGTGGCGGCGGCCCCGCCCGCTGCAGCAGCTGGCCTGCCTGGCCGGGCTGGCGGTGGCGGCTGGGGCCGGGGTGGCCCTGGCCGGCGGGAACGAGGCCGCGGTCGGGCTGGGCATCTGGACGGTGGGGGTCCTGTGGGTGCTGGCCGGCTGGCGGGGGCTGCTCCCCCCCAGCGTGGTCGCGCTGGTCGCCGGGGCCATCGTGGTGCTGCAGGGGGCGCAGGCCACCGCGGTGGGCTGGGAGGGCGCCGGCCTGGTCTTCGGGCTGGCCAGCGCGGCTGGGTTGCTGGTGGCGGGGACGACCGGTCGCCGCTTGGCGTTGGCGGCGGTCGGGATCATGGGCGTGGTCCTGTTCCTGCCCGCCACGGTCATCTACTTCTTCGCCGGCACCGTCGGGGTCCCGCTGCTGCTCCTGCTGGCCGGTGTGGTGCTGCTGGCCGTCACCCTGGTGCTGCTGCGCTGGCGGCAACCCTGGGTCCGGGCAACGCCACGCACGCCTGCTGGCGAGCGGCCCGAGCAGCGGTCCAGCCCGTCGGACGCCCCGACCGGGCCACCGGCGGCCTGACTCGCTGCTCCATCCTCACACCGCTCGCCTTGTGCGACGCGTCAGCAGATGCACCAGTCATGGTTGGCCGGCGGCCGCCCGCTGGTCGTTGACCCAGGCGCCGAGCAGGCCGCGGTAGTGGGCGACGAACTGCTCGTGCTCATGGGGCGGGAAGGCGCGCTGGATGGTGGCGACCAGGTGGGCGTCGAACTGCTCGCTGGAGATGTACTCGGCCATGCACTCCTCGGCGTGGGCCAGGTGGGTGGCGCAGAACTCGGTGAAGCGGTCGGCGTCGTAGTAGTCGTCGACCAGCCCCCGGTAGGCGGCCAGCTTCTCCTCCCAGCCCAGGGACGGGTCGTCGGCGACCGCGTACCAGCGGCCGATCTCGGTGTCCAGGCGCATCGCCCGCCCGGTGACCGCGCAGTACAGCGACCACTTGGCCAGGGCCGTGACGGCCCACGGGAAGTAGTAGTGCAGCGAGATGATGGCCATGTCCGGGGTGGCGTTGGCGAAGTCGATCGGGTAGCACGCTCCGTCGCGGACGATCACCTCGAAGCTGTTGAACTCCCAGCGGAAGAACGCTCCGATGCTGGACCCGAAGGTGACGATCTCGTTGCCCGCCTCGGGGGTCAGGAAGTCGTGGTCGACCTGGTAGCGGAGGTGCAGGGGCTTGGTCGGGTCGTAGTGGGTGACCATCGTCTGGGGGCCGATGGCCAGGCCCCGGGTGAAGACGTCGTAGCCCTCGACCCCGGCCTGGACGTGCATCAGCTCGCGGCCCGAGGCGTCGTAGGCGGCCTGGAGCTCATAGGGGTCGGCGATGCGGTAGACGTTGACCCAGCCGCCGCCGTGGAACGGCTTCATGTACATCGGGTAGCCGACCTGCTCCCCCACCGCCGGCAGGTCGAAGGCCCGGTTGTAGCGCGACGCGGTCGGGGCGAAGCGCTCGTTGTCGGGCGGCACCTTGTGCGGCAGCAGCCAGGTCGCGGGGACGTCGAACCCGAGCCGGATGGCCGCGCAGTAGCCGGCGTGCTTCTCCATCGCCTGGAAGGTGAAGGGGTTGTTGAGCAGGTAGGCCCGGTCCATCAGGGCGATCTTCTTGAGCCACTCCCGGGGGTGGTCGTACCAGTAGGCGAGGCGGTCGATGACCAGGGCGTGGCGGACCGGCTGGCGCAGGTCGAAGGGCTCGATGGTGACCCGTTCGGTGGCCACCTCGTGGGTCTCGCCGTCGAGCTCGATGCGGGGGCCGAGCCAGGCCAGGTACTGCTCGAACGCGGTCGGCCAGTCGTCCTCGGTCCCGAGCAGCAGGCCGATCAGGTGGGTCGTGGTCATGGCGCGCGCCCTTCCCCTAGACGAACCGCGGCAGGTGGTGGGCGAGCTGGGCCCGCCAGGACGGCCAGTCGTGGGGCACGTCGTGGCCCCACAGGTCGGTCTCGTGACGGATGCCCTTCTCGTCGAGGAGGCGGTCGAAGGCCTTGGTCGACTCGAGCGCCCCGGTGGTGTCCTCCCACTGGCCCTGGCCGCAGATGAGCAGCAGCGACAGCCGGCCCCGGAGCCAGTCGAGGTGGTCGCCACCGAGGTTGGCCACGTAGTCCATGGGGTTGTTGAAGTAGATGGCGTCGCCGCGCTCCCCCCAGCCCATCTGGCCGGCGTCGTAGACGCCGCTCTGGCAGATGGCCAGAGGGAACAGGTCGGCCCGGCGGAAGGCGAAGTTGGCCGCGTGGAAGGCGCCGAAGCTGGCCCCGGTGACCATGACGTCGAGCGGGCCGCCGCAGTCGTCGTAGATGAACGGGACGACCTGGTTGAGGATCCAGTCCTCGAACCTGCCGTGCTGGGTCGCCCGGGCCTCCAGGGGCAGGTTGGGGTCGCACCAGCTGGCCGCGTCGTAGCTGTCGACCGAGTAGACCTTGACCCGGCCGGCCTCGATCAGGCCGGCGATGACGTCGATCATGCCGCGGTCCTCGTAGTCGGAGCAGCGGCCCTGCTCGGACTGGAAGACCAGCAGGGGCCGCCCGTGGTGGCCGTAGGCGAGCAGCCCGCCCTCGGCCCCGATCGCGGGCGACCACAGCCCGACGTAGTCCCTTCTCACACCCACAGCTCCTGGAGCAGCCCGATCAGCCAGGGATCAAAGGTATCGCGCCAGGACACCC
Source organism: Actinomycetota bacterium (assembly GCA_036280995.1). Taxonomy (NCBI): domain Bacteria; kingdom Bacillati; phylum Actinomycetota; species Actinomycetota bacterium. Next base: position 7,728 of record DASUPQ010000653.1, read on the forward strand.
AGTTGTGCGCGTCCCGGTGCTCGGCCAGGGCGACCTGCCAGCCGCGGGCGGCCAGGGCGTCGCGGACGACCCGGTTGCCGTGGAGGTTCTCCTCGACCGTCCCGCAGGTCAGGGTGGTCGAGGCCGGCTCGGCCGACCCGCCGCCGCCGGCGGCCAGGTCGTCGACGAAGCGGGTGATCCGCCGGAACCGGGGGAAGTCGCGCTCGTGGGCGTCAGCCGCGGGCCGGAAGAAGCTGCCCGACTGGAGGAACAGGCCGCCGAAGCTGGCCGGGGCGGTCCGGGCAGCGGCCAGGGTGGCCAGGGCGCCGAGGCTGGCCCCCATGCCGACCAGGTGACGGCGGCCGGGCGGGGTCGGGGCCAGGGCCTGGAGGGCGGGCAGGACCTCGCTGACCAGGGCCCGGGACCAGGCCGGGGAGGCCGAGTAGTGCTCGCCGCGGTCGACGGGGGCGAGCAGGGCGGCCCGCATCGGCGGCAGGCGGCCGTCGCCGGTGGCGACGGTGAGGAAGTGGAGCAGGGCGGCGTAGCGGGCGAACTCGGGGCCGTCGTGGACGACCAGCATGGGGAGGGGGTCGCCGGGCCGGCGGCGGCGGCCGCCGGGGCTGCGCCACAGCTCGACCGGGACGCGGGCCCCGAGGACCCGGCTGGGCACGGCCAGGCCGGTGCTGGACGGGGCGGGGCGGGGGGCGGCGGCCAGCCAGGCCGGCGGCCGGTAGCCGGGGAACTCGATCACCGACTTCTCCCCGAAGGGGCCGTCGGCCCGGAGCGGGTTGGCCGGGTCGGGCAGCAGCACCGGGCCGGCGCCCGGGTAGCGCAGGGCGAGCTGGTACTCCATCCGGTCGACGGCCGGCCGGGGGAAGTCCAGCTCCCAGGTGGGCGCGCCCCCGGGCCCGGCGGCCCGGGTGAAGGCGGGCCCGTCCCGGGGCCGCTGCACCTCCTGGTAGAGGCGCACCTCCTGGAGGGCGGCGCCGGGGTCGGGCACGCGGAAGGTCACCCGGGCCGCCCCGACCACCGGGCCGGCGGCGGCGCCGGCCGTCCCGCTGGCCGGATCCATCGCCGGAGCATATCGCCGGGCCGCCGACAGCCCTCGACCTGGGCGGTTGACAGCCCTCGGAGCGGCTTCGCTACGGTGGTTCGGAACTTCCGCTCTCCCGTCCCCCCGAGAAAATGGTGATCGTCTGCTCGACTACGCCGTCGACCCCGCCAAGGCACTGCTGATCCTGGCCGCCGCCTGGGTGGCCAACCGGCTGGTGCGCCGGGCCATCCGGCGCCTGGTCGCCTCCATGAGCGAGGACCGCGGGCTGGCCGCCCTGCGCGCCCCCACCGCCCTGGCCCGGACCGGGGAGATCCCGAGCCTGCGCCGGGTGCAGCGGGCCGAGACCGTCGGCGCCCTGCTCAAGAGCGTGGCCTCCTTCGGGATCTGGACCCTGGCCGCGCTGATGGCCCTCGGCACCCTGGGGCTCAACCTGGGCCCGCTGATCGCCGGGGCCGGGATCGTCGGCGTGGCCGTCGGCTTCGGCTCCCAGAACCTGGTCCGGGACTTCATCTCCGGCATCTTCATGCTCATGGAGGACCAGTACGGGGTCGGCGACGTGGTCGACGCCGGCCCGGCCACCGGCACCGTCGAGGGCGTGGGGCTGCGCACCACCCGCCTGCGGGACGTCAACGGCACCCTCTGGCACATCCCCAACGGCGAGATCCGCCGGGTCGGCAACCGCTCCCAGGGCTG
>DASUPQ010000654.1 GCA_036280995.1 Actinomycetota bacterium
CGTTGGGTTCATCAGCGTTTCTTCTCATCCCTGTCGTACGCGCTTCGCCCTTCATGGTCTCGCGTGCGGTCTCGGACGACGGTGAGTGGCGTGGATGACGTTGGGCAGTCATGGGAGCGACCAGACAGCCGGTAGCTGGCGCTGTCCGGGACATCTCCCGTTCGCCGTTGGAGTTGGTGAGGATCCACGCCGATTCTATGGCCAGGCGGCGACAGCGAGGTCGAGCGAGCCGGGCTTGTCGGCGGTCGCCCGCTCCAGGCGGCGGCGCGCTGGAAATCCTGGCCGCGGATGACCGACGCACCCCACATGGTTCTTGTCCTCGAGCAGCAGGCTCGTTCTCCGGTCGGGCCCCGCGCGACGCAGGCGGCGTGGCGTTGTCAGGTGGGGTGAGCCCCTCATCCGCTGCCGCAACCCAGTTCGGGGCCTGACGCTTCTTCGAGCAATGACGAGTAGCTCCCTCCACTGGTGCTCCTGCGGGCCGTCGCTGCGGGTTGTTGACCCTCGGGCGTTCAACGTGGGGGAACCGTTGTTCCATCGGCTGTGACCACGTCGCCTGGCAACGCTTTCCGCGGGCTCCCGGTTGGGCCTTGTGCGAAATATCCTGGCCGCGTTCGGATCGTGATGCCCACATGGTGCAGCACCGTTCTTCTGTCGCTGGGCGGCACTCGGTTGAGGGAGTGAACGAGCGGCGCGGCCACTGGCATGGTGGTGCCGGTGGCCGCGCCGGGCTGGGTGGTGTGGTGGTCAGCTCTTGGGGAGGAGCACCTGGTCGATGAGGTAGACGGTGGCATTGGCGGTCTTGACGTTGCCGCAGACCACGCTGGAGTTGCCGTTGACCTTGAAGTCCTCGCCGCTGCCGCTGACCTCCAGGGTCCCGCCCTGCAGGGTCTTGTGGCTGCCGGCGAGCTGGTCAGGGGCGAGCTGGCCTGGGACCACGTGGTAGGTGAGCACGGTGGTCAGCAACCCCTTGGGGTCGCCAAGGGCCTTGTCGAGGGTGGCCTTGGGCAGGGCGCCGAAGGCGTCGTTGACGGGCGCGAACACGGTGATGCCCTGGGCGCTGTTCAGGGTGTCGACCAGGTCGGCCTTCTGGACCGCGGTGACCAGGGTCGACAGCTCGGGGGTGTTGGAGGCGGCGGTGGCCACCGGGTCCTGGGCCAGGGCTTCCAGGCTGCCGGGGCCGCTGGCCGGCACGGCCGAGCAGGCGGCCCCGAACGGGCCTGACGCGGTCATCGATGCGGCGGTCGTTGGCGGGGCGGGCGTCTGGCTCCCGGAGGTGCCGGCATCGTTGCTGCTGCAGGCGGCACCGAAGAGCGCCATCCCGAGCACACCGACCACGGCGGCGCGACGAGGACTGGGAAGACGGAGCATTGCTTGATCCTTTCGGGGAACCGTTCAGTTGGTGACGGAGGTGGCGGGGATTGGCGTGGAGGTGCTGATGAGCGTCCGGAGCTGGCTGGCCAGGTAGAGCGCGGACAGCCCGACGAGCGTGTAGATGATGCGGCTGCCGACGTTCACCTCGCCGAAGCGCATCCCCCCGAACACGGCGGCGACCAGGTCGAACTTGAACAGTCCGACCAGACCCCAGTTGAGTCCGCCGACGATGGTCAGGATCGCGGCTAGGGCGTTGAGCCTCTTCATGGACCTCCTCCTTTTGTCTAGAGTTTGTCTAGGTCCTGTCGAGACTATGCCAGCACTGCGCCCGGGTTGTCAAGGGTCTGTACAGAGATCGTCGATTGCTTGTACAGTACGGGTATGAACGAACAGCAGAACCAGCCCATGCCCGATGCCCAAGCGGGCTTTCTTCGGATCGGTCAGCTGGCCAAACGGACCGGGGTCAGCCCCGAGCTGCTGCGGGCGTGGGAGCAGCGCTACGGGCTCCTCCAGCCGACACGAACCTCGGGAGGCTTCCGGCTGTACAGCGCCGACGACGAAGCCAGGGTCCAGCGCATGCAGGGCCTCGTCTCCGGCGGCCTCGCCGCCGCCCAGGCGGCCCACCTGATCCTCAGCGACGGCGAACCAGCACCGCGCACCGTT
>DASUPQ010000655.1 GCA_036280995.1 Actinomycetota bacterium
GGGCCTGGCTGGACGGGGCCGGGACCCGCACCGCGGCTGAACGAGCGGGGGTGGACCGTAAGACCGCCCGCCGTTACGTCGAGGCGGCTCAGGCGGCCGGGTTGGACCGTTCGGCGGGATTCGACGCGGTCGACGACGCGCTGCTCGGGGTGGTGGTGGCGGCGGTCCGGCCGGCCCGCCCGAACGGTCACGGCCAGCCGTGGGAGATGTTGTTGACGCGGGAGCAGCAGATCACCGAGTGGGTGGCCGGTGAGGGCGTGGACCGCCCGTTGACGATCGTGAAGATCGGGGAGTTGCTGGACCGGCAGGGCTGCAAGGTGCCGTATCGCACGTTGCACCGGTTCGCGACCGAGCGGTGCGGTTACCGGCCGAAGGAGACCACGGTGCCGGTGGTCGACGGCGAGCCGGGGGTTGAGTGCCAGGTCGATTTCGGGCGGATGGGGTGGCTGGTCGATCCGGACACCGAACGGCGGCGCCGGGTGCACGCGTTGATCTTTACTGCGGTGGTGTCGCGGCACATGTTCGTCTGGTTGAGCTACGCCCAGACGCTGGCGGCGGTGATCGCCGGATGTGAGGCGGCGTGGGCGTTCTTCGGCGGCGTGTTCAAGGTGCTGATCCCGGACAACCTGAGGCCCGTGGTGACCGAGGCGGACGCGGTGAACCCGCGGTTGTCGACCGGCTGGCTGGATTATGCCCAGCATGCCGGGTTCGTCACCGACACCGCCCGGATCCGGCGGCCGCGGGACAAGGCCCGGGTAGAGCGGTGCGTGCAGTTCGTCCGGAACTCGTTTTGGGCTGGGGAGTCGTTTACCGACCTGCCCGAGGCTCAGGCCCGGGCGGAACAGTGGTGCCTGTCTCGGGCGGGGATGCGGATCCACGGCACCTTGCAGGCCCGCCCGTTGGAAGTCTTCCGCGACCGTGAGGCCGGTGTGCTGCTGCCGGTGCCGGGCCGCTACGACCTGCCCACGTTCACCCGGGTGAAGGTGCACCGCGACTTCCATGTCGAGGTCGGCAAGGCGTTGTACTCGGTGCCGACGGCATTCCTCGGGCACTACCTGGACGCCCGCGCCGACAGCCAGCTGGTCAAGCTCTCCTCCAACGGCCGGCTGGTCAAGGTTCATCCGCGGCAGCTGCCCGGACGGCGCTCGACCGACCCGGCCGACCTGCCGGCGGAGCGGACCAGCTACGCGTTGCGGGACCTGACCAGGCTGGTCGGGGTCTGCGCCGGGCACGGCACCAACATCGGCATCTACGCCGAACGGATCCTCGACGACCCGCTGCCGTGGACCCGGATGCGGGCGGTCTACCGGCTGCTCGGCATGGTCCGCCGCTACGGGGCCGGCCCGGTCGAGGCCGCCTGCTCCACCGCGCTCGACCTGGACGTGATCTCGGTCGCCAAGATCGAGGCGATGCTGGCCAAGGCGACCGAGGCCACCGCCCCGACCCTGCCCAGCGACCCGCCGGCGGCCGGGGCCAGATTCGCCCGCGACCCGGCCGAGTACGCGCTCGATCCGGCCAGCCACCGGACCGGGACCGCCAACGATGGGACCGGGACGGCCAGTGAGGGGACCGGGACAGCCAGTGCCGGGACCACCCGGCTGACCCTCGTCGACGGATCTGACGAGCAGGTGAGCGCGTGATGGCCACGGTGACCGACCCGGTCGGCACCGACTTGTCGAAGATCTTGAAGACGTTGAAGCTGTCCGGGCTGAAGGACACCCTGCCCGAACGGCTGGTGCTGGCCCGGCAGACCCAGATGGGCCACGCCGCGTTCCTCGAGCTGCTACTCGCCGACGAGGTGACCCGCCGCAACACCCGCTCCGCCACGCTACGGGCGGCCAAGGCCGGGCTCGACCCGGCCATGCGGCTGGAGCACTGGGATGACCTGCCCGACCTCCGCTACGACCGCACCCTGTGGTCGGACCTGACCACCCTCCGGTTCACCGAGAACGGCACCGGGGCCTTGATCCTCGGCCCGGTCGGGGTGGGCAAGACCCACCTGGCCACCGCCCTCGGCCACATCGCCATCCGCCGCCGGCACAGCGTGCTGTATGCCCGCGCGGACAAGCTGTTCACCCGGCTCCGCGCCGCCCGGCTCGACAACACCCTGGAGGCCGAGCTGCGGCGCCTGACCAACGTCGAGATGTTGATCATCGACGACTTCGCCCTCCGGCCGCTGGACGCCACCCAGACCAACGACCTCTACGAGCTGGTCGTCGAACGGCATCGCAAGCACCCGACCATCTGGGTGTCGAACCGGGAACCGGCCGAGTGGCTCACCATGACCACCGACGCCCTGCTCGCCCAGTCCGCCGTCGACCGGCTCACCTCCAACGCCCACACCCTGATCGTCGAAGGCCCCTCCTACCGGCAACGACACAAGACGCGGGTCCTTGACCTCAACCCAGGAGACAAGTCATGATCACCAACAGCGCCAAGTGGTCCCATCCTCGTGGCAACCCGGTGGTCCCATCACCGTGGCAAGCGACAATGAAAGACCTATTCTGGCTACTTTCGTCTCGGCAGGCCGCGACACGTAGCTTGGTAATTCAGACAAGC